>CAYGOW010000609.1:0-1503 GCA_964351425.1 uncultured Roseivirgaceae bacterium | reverse complement strand
GTGATGTAGCCAATGACTGATGATGGTTAATATAGCACTGCTGTGCAACGCCCAAATTAAAGCCCATGGCGGATAAGCGAACGGACCATTCGATTTCTTCATAGTAGAGAAAATAAATTTCGGGGAGCCCGCCGGACTGATCCCAGGCTTTTTTCTCTACCAGCATACACGCCCCATGGAGGTAGGGGGTGAAAATAACATCCCGGGACTGGGTTTTCTTTATTATACGATTTCGTCCGGTGTAAGGATTTATCTGAGTGAATCCGGCAAATTCAATTTCATCATCTGAGAGGGAGCGGATAACCGGACTAATGCCATTCAGGTGATCATTAGCCTCAAGGCACTTCAGCAGGCATTTTATACTTCCTTTCGGAAGCTGAATGTCATTGTTTAGTAACAAAAGGTAATTTCCTGAGGCCTTACTAATCCCCAGGTTTAATGCAGCTGCATAGCCATGATTTTCCGTTTTGATGAGCGTATACCCGGCACCGTCAGGAGACGGCACTTGTGAGTCCTTTGCAGAACTATTATCGACGACGAATATCTCCATTTCGACGATATCCTGATGTTTTAGATCCCTGATCAATGACAGTGTGGCCTCTCCCTGATTATGGTTAACAGTGATGACAGAAATCTTACCCTTAACACTCATGGCAATGTATCATTTTTCAAGACATCCTCAATGGTAAGGTAGGCCCCGGTATTTGTTTTGCCAAATTGTTTTTTATAAATCCGGCTCGCAAATAGTGCGGCAAACTGTTCAATAATAAATGTTGGTAAATAGGCCAGGTATTTAGCCAGACGCATCTGGTATATCAGGAGCACAAAGTAGAGAATAAACAGGAGCAGGGATACGGCCAGGACCATGCTGGTTATACCGGAAATGAATAGATTAGCGATCAAAAGAACTATTACCAAAGCAAGGTTCATAAAAAGGGGTGGTCGTAATGTGACCAATCCGAATACAATCATGTTCCAGTTGGTGGAGAATATTCCCTTAAGGAAAGTTTGACCGGCTCCCTTTACATTTTCGAAGTACGCATTGATCCATCGGGCACGCTGTCGCCGGAGCTGTGAAGAATATTCGATTTTCTCATCAAATACAATCGCCTTTTCGGCATATGCTATTCGTTCTCCTTGCTGCACCAAAAAGTTTTGAAGTAATTTATCTTCTCCAAGAATGATCTCCTTATTGGCAAGAAGTGTTTTTTCAAGAAAAGAAGTAAGTATATCCGTACCAATACAGACCCCAGAACCTGCAATCGTGGCAGAAGAACCTATAGAAAAAGGCAATTTACGGTCAGTTACATTGTAATAAGCCTCGGCCAGGGCATCAGCCCTTGAAATAGTTGTACCAATATTTTTTGCTTTTCGTCTAGCCTGAACCACCTGGTATGGGTTTAGAAAAAAGCTATTTAATTCTTTGAGTAGAGAAGGATGGGCTAGATTATCCGGGTCAAGAATAACCTCTCCGGTGGACTGGCGATTTTATTCCCTTAAGGC
>CAYGOW010000608.1:0-1526 GCA_964351425.1 uncultured Roseivirgaceae bacterium | reverse complement strand
CAGGTCGGGGGAGTTTTTGAAATTATATCCGGGAAAGGCAAAGGAACCAAAATCCGGTTTACCGGTGACTTGCCGGGTACGTCACTTGATAAAAAGGTCAAAGATATTTTAAATAAAAAACAACAACCATGAATTACTTTCGATCCAGAATAGTCATCGTAGAAGACAATGATGCCGTAAGAGAAGGGTTTTCACTCATCATCAATAGCATTAGCAATTATTATGTTGTGAATACATACGATAATGCCGAGGACGCTATTGATGGATTGAAAAAGGACAAACCGGAAATAATCATCATGGATTTGGAGTTACCCGGCATGAGCGGTATAGAAGCCATTGCGGTAATTAAGAAAATAAATCCGGGCATTGAAATACTGGTGAATACGATCTATGAGAATAGTGAACTGGTATTTCAGGCACTTTGTGCCGGTGCATCCGGGTATATTACCAAGAACACCAACCACACCGAACTTTTAACGGCTATCCGGGAAGTGATTCAGGGAGGAGCCCCGATGACCTCCAACATTGCGAAGATGGTCGTCAAGTCTTTTCAGCGCAACCCGAATTCACCGATTTCAGCCCGCGAAACAGAAGTGCTCGAATTGCTTGCCAAAGGGAAGAGTTACAGCATGATTGCCAAAGACCTTTTTATCACCAAAGAAACGGCAAAAAGCCACATCAAGAACATTTATGCCAAGCTTCAGGTGAATAGCAAATCAGAGGCTATTGCAAAAGCAACACGGGATAAATTAATCTGAGAAAACAAAAATTGAGAATTGGAGTAGGGGGATGCAAATCCCCCCTTTTTTTATATAGAGCGGATTTGAACCATATTTTTTCATTCGGTTTGGGGGGTTCGCTCGGCTAATATATTAGTGAACTTTGGGTTAAGATGGGTCAAATTTTCTGCTCTGACGGAAGAAAGGAGCCTATTGATTCAGTATTTCGAATTAAACCCAAACTCGATGAAGAAGTTTTTACTATTATCATTCCTGATACTTTTTCTGTTTTCTGCCTCCGCCATGGGGCAGGGACGGACAGTTTCAGGAAAAGTTATTTCAGATGAAGACGGTACCGGCTTACCTGGAGTAAATGTGATTATCAAAGGAACGAGTACAGGTACTATTACTGACATCCAAGGAAATTATGCCATTGAGGTGCCCAACGAGAACGCCGTGCTGATTTTCTCATTTGTGGGCATGGCCACCCAGGAAATTCTGGTAGGAGACCGTACCCAGATTAATGTGGAAATGGGCACTGATGCGAAGCAGCTCAGTGAGGTGGTTGTTACGGCCGTTGGTATTCAACGGCAGAAAAAGTCTCTTGGATATGCGACACAACAATTAGATAATGAGGAGATCACCCGTGCAGCCAACCCTGATGTGCTTCAGGCTCTGGTTGCACCAGCTTCTGTTGGTTCTCGAGCCCAACAACCCTTTTCAAGGTGTCACTGCGGTTACCAGGAGTAGGAGCGGACTCGTTTTGTCCTGTAGATTGTGGTGTCTGAGCGGAGGGGACGCGTTTTT
>CAYGOW010000607.1:0-1530 GCA_964351425.1 uncultured Roseivirgaceae bacterium | reverse complement strand
ACGTCCTGCGCCGTTTGTAAAGAATATTGACCCGGAGAATGGTTTGAGGCGTATTTATCTATATGAAATTCCTTGTGCTTCTACTTGTGCTATTCTCTTCGCGGCTTTGGTCGGCACCTTATATTGGGGTGATTGGAAAGTACCACGCAAAAGCTGAAATGGAATTTTTCATGGAATGGGCCTCCCGTGATATGGCTTGGCCATCCAATGTGTATATTCTAATCGAATTCACCAATAAGCTACCCCATACGCTCGCTGGTTATACCTTATATGAAGAGAATAAGATTCAGGAGGACACCATTCGTCAGTTCATGATCCGTTTAGATGCAAGTCAGCATGTCCATATCGTAAGGCGAACCCTGGCGCATGAATTGATT
The DNA here is from genome assembly GCA_964351425.1 of uncultured Roseivirgaceae bacterium. Taxonomy (GTDB): domain Bacteria; phylum Bacteroidota; class Bacteroidia; order Cytophagales; family Cyclobacteriaceae; genus JAUILA01. Next base: position 1,153 of record CAYGOW010000607.1, on the reverse strand, counting down.
CATGTCAGGCAAATTATTGAAGGCCGGCTTATTATGCACAGCAAACACGCGGTCACGTGGAACGATCATCGGTATCGGCGCCCGTACTGGAAACCACATGATACACGTCCATGGGAAGACGAAGCCATCGGTTTAAGTACAGATTTGGTGGCTGATTTCCGGAGAAAGAACTTCTGATTTATGGTGCCAGCCAATGTGCTTCCCAGTCTGGCCCGGACCTTTCCATACCAACTCGGAGATGTTCAAATCCATTCAATTGCAGCACGTCAATATGATTCGGAACAATACGAATCAGCGTGAAATTTGTGGCATCTATGTGTTCGGGCCAGTTGTAAGCATCTGCCGGATCACTTATCGGAGTACCCGGTGGGACGACCGGGCCGTACGCTTTGAGGCTCTCTCCCTGTACATGATCCCAGTGCCTGGAAGCAAGTTCATCTCCCTGGTGCAGATGGGCCTTCCCGCTAACACGCAGTTGCACCCGCTTTGATGGATGATAAAATAGAAGAGACACCGAGTTATTCTGAGCTAATTCTGTCACTTTGCCACTCCTCTTATCCGTATATATCAGCAATTCCAATTGCCTGGTGACTTCCCTGAGCACAACGTAACGCATGGATGGACCCTCCGAACCCAACGTTCCCAGACAAACAAATCTGAACGGATGTTTAGAGTCCAATGCTCCGCGATTCAGCTCGTGTTTTACATTTCGAATGACTTCGGTTAGTGAGTCGTTTTTATTAATAAGCATCTGCTCAATGTAACAATTGAGTAATCAATGAGTTTATTGCAGCCGCTTATTCAAATCTAATCGTACCGCAATTTTCTACAGCCTTGAGTCCGCTTAGGATGGAGTAGGATGCTTTTCCTCCGTCTATACGAAATTTACTTACTGCCCATTCTGGTTGATTTTCAACAATTCCGGAATTCCATTCCGTCATGATCGTACCTGTACCATCAGTAAAGTTAACAACGTGTCGAATGTATGTCCTGTGATCGGCTACTTTTTCGCAATTAAAATATCCCCGGTCTTCATTTTCCTGGGTAATGCGATAGCCATTTTTTAGAAAACCTTCAATCAGGCAATCAAACGATGTTGCAGAAACGATAATTTTCTCATCACCATTTGCGGGCATTGGAGTTGCCGGATCAA
>CAYGOW010000606.1:0-1553 GCA_964351425.1 uncultured Roseivirgaceae bacterium | reverse complement strand
TTAACTGAATTTTTGCCGCCATCTGATTCAATATACCTATACATAGGGATTTATCCGGTCTGCATTTTATGCAAATTATGATTATTGATTTAACAATAATTATAACGATATGGATGATTCTCCACAAACCCGACAGAGTCCGTCCGGCTCAGATTCCTTTAAGGAATATGTCCCGGAAGGCAATTTATTTACTGATTCCCGAGTTGGCGCTCAACTGAAAAATGCCCTTGAATCCATGAACTCCATGGGCGAGGAGGCAGAAGACCGCTTTCAGGAGGCCCTGAAACAACTCAGGGAAAACCCTGAGGAGGTTCTTCTTGAAATTACCGAGGCTTTTAACTGTAACTGTCTCCCCGATGATTATCCTACCAAATGGGGAATGGTGTATCTCGTGACTCAGTTAAAGCATAAATCGGCTTATCACTTTCTTAAGCGACTGATCAAAAAGCCCATTCCGGCGGAAAGATCAAAGCACCCGCATTCGTTTTCCACCGTGGCGGAAGAAACCGTCCTTCGTACCACCGCCATTGAAGCGCTCGGTTATTTTATGGACAAGAACCAGAAGGATACGCAGCAATTACTGTTGGATGTTTTCAGAAGTGGTTCGTTGTCCATGATCCGTGCCAGTGCCCAGACCCTTGCTGCGGCCGGCTACCTGGATGAGATGAAAGATGACATTCAGAAGTGTCTGCCAGAGGATTATCGCTATCTGTTGAAAATTCGACCATCAAAAGTTCAGGATGTAGAGCAAATCAAGGATCCGGAACGTCACCTTAAGCCGTTACCGGAAGGAGTGGAGCGACGCGAAAAGAAAGACCCGCCACGCTTCGGAGACTTCAATGAACAAAATCAGAAAAACTAAATACAATAATTATGGCTTCTTGCACCTATTCAGTACCAAATAAAAATACCAGCGGTGATAATCTCTATGGGCCCCGCGTTTGCTGGCAGGCCTTTATCGACTGGGCATGGAACGCACACGGATTCCGGAAGAATTACTGGGATGACGGATTCGGATATTATGATGTTTGTAACAACGACAAGCCGCTTAATCGTACCCTCTCCGGTATGTGGCTGCTCAACTATTCCGCAGAGGATTACTGGAATGAAAACTGGGATAATAACATTCTTCACTGGGGCCGCCGATACGTCCGGAACCAAATCGATGACCTTCGGTCAAAATGCGGCAACGGCTCAGCTATTGCTGCCGCCTACAGCGGATGGTTTGTGGACGACCGTGTCGAATTATACCTCGGATTTTTTTACAACAAAGATGTTCCGGGCAGGGCAGAAACCCTGATCCATGAGTCAAGGCACATGGGAGGCCGGTCACATAATGCCAATTTCCCTGCAGGTTCCGTCTTTGGTGCCGGAGGCAGCGGGGCCGACTCCACCTGGTCCTACAATGGGGCATGGATGTACGGAGCGTTGTACCTGTGGTGGTTCTATGCCGATGGTCGTCGTACCACTTCTGCCATGCGGCAATCAGACAGGCAACGAGCCAACCTGGTAATCGACAATGCATTTGCCACCCTTCCGGGATTTAACATTGC
>CAYGOW010000605.1:0-1557 GCA_964351425.1 uncultured Roseivirgaceae bacterium | reverse complement strand
AGGGATCGAGCGGAAAGTCGCGATCCCATACCCCCTGCCCCGTTTTCAATCGACCGTTATCACCGGGCTGAAGATGCTCCTTTCGGGGTATATATTTCGCGGCATAGAAAATACCATTGTAGTTTTTACCTCTGATAATGGGGGGAAGCATAGGGTGACTTCAAATGCTCCACTTCGAGGGGCCAAACATAATTTATATGAAGGTGGTATTCGGGTTGCAACGATTGTCAGGTACCCTGGCAAAATAGCTGCGAACGAATCATCAGATGTGGCATTAATTTCAGATGATTTTTACCCCACTTTATTGGATCTGTCGGGGCTGCCATTAGAAAAGTCACAACATGTAGACGGACGATCCTTTCGAAATGTCCTTCTGAAAAACAGCAGCGGGGCCACCCATAAATATTTGTGCTGGCATTATCCGCATAGTCGCTTCGAAGGTGCTGTGCGATGGAAGAATTTCAAACTGATTTATGAATATAAGACCGGGCGGTCTGAGCTGTATGATTTGTCTACTGATCTGGGAGAGAGAAATGATCTCGCAAGTGAAGAGGTGAAGACTGTTGGGAAAATGAAGAGGATGTTGGGCAAATGGCTGAAGGACACTGGTGCAAGATTTCCTGAGGATGGAATGATTCTCCCCTGGCAATGAACTGATCGTTCTATGAATACGGTGACCTTGAATGGCGTGGTTAAATCATGGCATTTAATATGAAGTATGCAAAAGTATTTGTGCTCAATAAAGCAGGATTTATTTTAATAAAAAAGGACAGCTTATGTTTCGTATCCATTTTCATCTGCTCTTGATATTGTTATTAGGAAGTGGTTTTAAAGCATTCTCACAAACGGATCAATTTATTTTGCATGAGAAGGTGGTTCCAATTAAAGGACTCAAAATGGGACCTTTTGTTAGATTGGACGAGGGGACGATTTTGACAGTCGAGGATACAAAAAGTCTCATAACTACGGATGAAGGGAAGACCTGGAGCGAATATGAAATGTTTGACCACCCAGAGAAGTACAAGATCTCGCAGGAACGTGCCTTGTTGAAGACAGAAAGCGGAACGATTATTTTGGCATTTATGAATCTTCCCGATCGGAGGAATTGGAACTGGAATGAGGAAATTTCAGATTCCCCTGGTGCTATTCTACCAACCTGCACAATACGAAGTCTGGATGGTGGTCGTACCTGGCAGGATTTTCAACGACTGCATAAAGAACACACCGGTGCGATTAGAGACATGATCGAAACAAAGAATGGCAATGTGGTTTTTCCATCTATGATGATGCGACATAATCCTGGCCACCATACCGTACTCAGCTATACCTCTAGAAACGAAGGTGTGACCTGGGAGCGAAGCAATATTATTGATCTTGGAGGAATAGGGCACCACAGTGGAGTTACAGAGGGGACGATGGAACAGATGCCAGACTTGAGCCTAAAAATGCTGATGCGCACGAACTGGGGTAGCTTTTGGGAAACCACTTCACGGGACGAAGGCATTACCTGGGAGGACATTAAGCCAACCGATATAGAGGCAAGTTCTGCGCCCGGGT
>CAYGOW010000604.1:0-1560 GCA_964351425.1 uncultured Roseivirgaceae bacterium | reverse complement strand
AGCGGTTATCTTTACGCCTTAATTATGCAATCCATTCTCAACCAGTACCCCGCGGAATACCAGGCCAAGGCCCGGGATATCAAAGCACTTGTATTCGACATTGACGGCGTCATGACCGACGGCGGCATTTTTCTCTCAAACAAAGGAGATGAACTGAAACGGTTTTTTGTTCGTGATGGCCAGATCCTGGCGCCCTTGCGGGCCAATGGCTTTATTCTGGGTGCAATCACCGGCCGGCAGTCGGAATTGGTACGGATGCGTATGGCCGAACTCAAGGTTGATTTTTATCACCAGGGGGTGAAGAATAAGTACGCCATGATGGAAGATGTGAAACGTGAATACGATTTGCAATGGCATGAGATTGCTTATGTCGGGGATGACCTGATTGATCTGGCCTGCCTGGAGAAATGCGGATTGGGCTTCATGCCTGCGGATGCTCCGGAATACCTGCATGGTCATGCGGATATTGTTACACGCGCAAAAAGTGGTTACGGGGTAGTCCGGGAAGTAGGTGATTATTTACTGGCAGCCAAGGGGTTGTTGGAAAGAACTATTGATGAATATAAAAACAGACGATGAATCAATTTGAAACACCGACTGACATTGCAGGTCGATATACCGTAGGACAGGACCGGATGGTGTTATTTGCGGGTCCGTGTGCTGCAGAAAGTAAGGATATTTGTCTGCGCACCGGTACGCATGTGAAGGCATTGTGTGAAAAACTCGGCATTGACTATGTATTTAAGGCTTCCTTTGATAAAGCAAACCGCACCTCAGCCGGCAGTTACCGGGGGAAAGGCATGGAAGAGGGCCTGGAGATCCTGGCATATGTGAAGAAGGAATTGAACGTGCCGGTGGTGACTGATATCCATGAATCATACCAGGCAGCCGAAGTGGCAGAAGTGGTTGATGTGTTGCAGATACCTGCCTTCCTGTGTCGTCAGACTGACTTATTGCTTGCTGCAGGAGAAACAGGTAAGACAATCAAAATCAAGCGGGGACAGTTCATGGCCCCGGAAGACATGAAATACGCGGTGGACAAGGTAAAGGAAACCGGGAATGAAAACGTATTGCTGACGGAACGGGGCGCTTCGTTTGGCTATCATAATTTGGTAGTGGACATGCGGGGATTGCCAGTCATGCGTCAGTATGCCCCGGTTATTTTTGACGTGACCCATAGCGTACAACAACCCGGTGGATTGGGAGGTAAGAGTGGGGGACAACGACAATTTGCACCCTTCCTGGCGAGGGCTGCAGCAGGTGCAGGGGTGGATGGATTTTTCATTGAGACCCACCCGGATCCGTCCGTCGCGCTAAGTGACGGTCCTAACATGATCCCGCTGGACGAAATGGAAGAATTCCTGAAAATGCTGTTGGAAGTGTGGAAGGTGGGCAAGAAATATGTATAATCGCAGAGGATTATGGGAAACTGGATTCGAAGAAATAGTATTTTTAGCATTTTAATGATGCTTCTGTTGGCATCCGCCTGTGTGCCGAACAAGAAGATCACTTACCTCCAGCAGGGTGATGAACTGAAAGAGAGGGATGACATTGTTACAG
>CAYGOW010000603.1:0-1565 GCA_964351425.1 uncultured Roseivirgaceae bacterium | reverse complement strand
GCATCTGATGACCTTTCCTGCGGATGATTTTGTCCAACCTTATAAATGAACGTAGTATGAAAATCGCAAAAGACGATATTGAAATCAAAATGGAAATTCCGGGCGCTATTATCCGTCAGAAAACTGATTTTGGAGATGCCACCGGACTAGGTAAAATTAGTGGAGAATATTTCAGCCTCGCTGCGGGTGTGGACACCACGCCTTTGTTCATGGGACTCGAAGGCAATTTATGTCAGTGCCCTCACTGGGGATTTCTTATAAGCGGACAGTTGACTACCACGGATGCGAAGGGTATCGAAGAAACAGTCAATGAACAAGACCTGTTTTACTGGCCTGCTGGGCACAACGTAAAAGTGAATGCCGACGCGGAAGTTGTCATGTTCAGCCCCCAGAACCAACACACCCCGGTCATCAATCATATGATTGAGAAGACGAAGGGTTAATAGCAATAAATCTCCCCGACTGCCCCGGTGATCGGGGAGCATTTTATGGTCTCATCATATGAAGTGATTGTCACATTCCCAGTGCGGGCAAGTGTTTAATCTTATGATAGGTCAGGGTGGCCCGAATGCATGCCTTCAATGCATCCACCGGCAGGTCGTCATCAATATGAAAAACAATGGCCCGGTTCCCCTCGAAGGTAAATGTGCCGTCAAAAATCAATTTAAACGTTTCCACCAGTCGGCTGGTGCACTTGAAATACATGGCATACTGATCCGGTGTTTTTGATTTCCAGTCCATCCGAAGCGTACTCCCGTTTTTAGTCAAATAACTGGGCTCTCCCCACTTTAACGTTTCTTCTAACCCGGTCAGCCCGTCAATTTCCCGGGCCGTCTCTAGCACCAATTCCCGGAGGACCCTCATCTTTTCCCGGATTGACTCCGGGTACGCGTCGAATACCTTTTCAACATCGGGATGTGTCTTTACTTCCAGTTTACTCATGTGTGTTTCCTTTGTTCATTATGGGCGCCCCGTTAAAAAGATATCAATTTTTGATTTATTCTAACCCTGCGCCCTGGCTGATATACCATACCGATAACGATTTAAGCCTGTTTACACCGAGACACATTCTCCCATAATCAATTCATCTGGGTCAAATCGTATTTAAACAGTAAATTATAAATCCCGTAAAAGGCATTTAGGCAGAATAAGATACAGGGATGACATTCTTATAAATTGAATGTCAGTCGCTTACAAAAATGAATTAAGTGGCTCACTCTAATACAGGCATTGTTGTCGCTATTCGGATTATTACTACACGAACTTATACCATTCCATTGTCAAAAGGATTGGGAAGAATAGCAAACTTAATCGAGCCGCTGAACGTCTCATAAATCATGCACATTCTCACCTGCCGGCTTTTTCTCTTTTCAATTCATAAACAAAGCACGTGTCCCCGTCAAAATCTCGTTCTTCCACGAATTCGAACCCAAGGCGTTCATAAAATCTGTGGGCTTTGACATTGGATTTTAAAGGATCGATTAATATTCCATCTACGGATTCCTTTTCAAAACATCTTTCGATGGCAAGGTTCATCATAATCGTGCCATACCCTTTGTTCAGGT
>CAYGOW010000602.1:0-1569 GCA_964351425.1 uncultured Roseivirgaceae bacterium | reverse complement strand
TATTATTAATCCCTAGTTCAACCCACATCGGCAAGTGATCCGACATCTGGTGTGTGCGCCAATAACTCTTGTAATACCGGGAAGGATTTTCTCTTGGTGTTCCATCACTGGTCGTATGGTAAGCATCTCCGATTTCAGGAACATAATGAGCCTCATCTTCCATCCGGTATACATATCGAAAGAAATCAAACACCCCCGCATCATATAATTTGAATTGTCCTTTGAAGGCGATCTGATCGTAGAATTTATTTTGTGGGACGTTCGATCCCGGAATAGACTGTAATTCTTCGGGGATATGAAATGTGCTGTGATCCAGTAATGCCTGGTACACTTCGTCCCCACGCTGGAAGATGTTAAAGTCCCCGAGCATAATAATATTCGAACTCCAGCTGGTTGGATCATTCGCACGCTTGGCCAGGAATTTGGCAAGACTGATTATCTCCGCCATCCTTTCCGGATCGGTGCTCCTCGATGAGCCATATAGAATGTGCACGGTAGTCAGGATGAAGTTGGTCCACCCGGCACGGAATCCGGCTAAATAAGGTGTGCGGACAATTTGTTTCGAAGGCACATTCTCACCATCCACCTTTAGCGGAGGGATTACTATCTCTCCTGCCAGCCCGGCGAAACGCACTTTTCTTGAGTCGTAAACAAAGACCAGTCGCTCGTCGTTTCCGGGGTCGCCTTCGGTTGTGTCGGAGAATATATATTTCCAGTCACCTCCCAGCAAGTCCATTACTTTGTTCATTGCCGTCAGGTCCCTGTTCACCTCCTGAATGGCCACCAGATCAAAATGACTGATGATTTCAGCGATGTAATGCAAGGCTTCATCACCCCGGAAGCCATAGGCTTTTCGGTCAAAATCACGAATATTCCAGGAAGCAAGAAGGAGCGAATCCCGTAAATTCCGCGTCGGGATTTGTTCGTATAACCCTTTTCGCAACGCCATCAACCGGTCGATAACAAAAGGGTTATTTTTCAGAAAAGCGGTTTTATAGAAAGGCATACTACGAGTGATTTTTTCTTCAATAAAGTTAAGTATGTAGAATTATGCATCACTGCAATCAGGTATTTTAGAGGATCCCATACATATGATGGATCATTGGGCCACAGGAGGAAGTTAATTTTCCCTCTCTGGAGGGAAAGAAATGCATTTTTGACATTCAAATGATTCGTTACACGACCGTCCGGTTGTATTTGTATTCCCTTACTCAAATTTCCCTGTGCTGAGAATTTCAGATAATAATCTGAATGCCAATTAATTGTATTTTCGCCTTGAAATTCTGCGCATATCAGGTGCTAAAAACAGAAGTAAATATGTTTACTTTGGTAAGTAAATAAGTATATAAATACAATCATTTTACAATTGACCAGTACCATGCGCATTTTTTTATTTGGATTCCTCGCTCTTCAATTTTTATACTGCTTCAGCGGGTATGGAACAGAAATAAAAATAATTGACAGCAAGTCAAAAACCCCATTGCAGCGGGTTAAAGTATCCAATGGGGCCATAGAAGCTCATTCTGATTCGTCGGGGATCGCTAAACTTGATGTTTCGTCGGGAGCCAG
>CAYGOW010000601.1:740-1630 GCA_964351425.1 uncultured Roseivirgaceae bacterium | reverse complement strand
TCTTATTTGCCACCTCGTTCGCCGAATCCTCAATCGATTTATGTAATTGAGTGAGGAACGTTGATCGGTTTTGTTCAGATAATTTCATTTGATTTTACTTAAAAGCCACACAACAGTTTGGGCATACGCCGCAGAACATCAGGAGCATGAACACTTTAGCCCGTGTTGAATGTAGTTAATCGATTTGTAGTTCCGCCGATAGTTTAAGGATTTCATGGCAAATTATTTCTGCATTTTCTTTCTGGCTGAATATGGTAATGTGGCCTCCTTCCAGAAAAAACGCCTTTCCATTGGTTGAAAGACCTGCTATTTCTTCTTGCATTTTCATTCTTTCAGTCCTGACTTTTTCCGGATCCAAACCCATTTTAATAAGGGCTCTCTCATTCAAATTTGTTCCTGCAAACACCCTGATCGGTCTGTCGCCAAAGTCATTAATTGAAGCGGACATTTCCACCAACTCCGGGTACCATTTTTCTTCCTCAAGATAGCCCCACAAGTATTTCCCATCTAGCGTATAATCCAGATAGCGATCAGTCACATCCTCAGGAAGGCCCGGAGCTCTAAGAATCGGTCCCAGAATTCTATCTCCTAAGCCCAGAATTCCTAAATCTCCAGTAATAGCTCCGGCCTTATACAGCGTATTAAGGAATCCCGGTTCTGGAGGCATTTTCAGCCTTTTGCTTGAATTGGGATGAGGAGAATCCAGGAATACCAGGCCAACTACTTCGTCTGGATAGAGCTCTGTAAAAACTCGAATATAATGCCCGCCATAAGAGTGACCGGCCATAATATAAGGAGGAGATTCTCCTGCTTTTTCGAGAAGGGTGTGCAATTCTTTGGCGATTGTTACAGGATCTCTGGGAGTATCGCTCAAATCACTATATCCTATT
>CAYGOW010000601.1:0-730 GCA_964351425.1 uncultured Roseivirgaceae bacterium | reverse complement strand
ATAACGAACAACACGCATGCTAGCCTTTAACTCTTCACCCAACCAATAATAGTATTCACTGGGAGCCCCTGCCCCGGATTCTATGACCAGGGTTGGCTTGTCATTTTGTTCTCCGGTGCTATTGATGTGTAAACTAAAACCACCTAGATCAATAAGCTCACCAGGAGGTTGAGGATTAGGTGCGAAAATGCGAAAAATAAGGCCCGCCAAAATGATAATTGCCAAGAGTAATCCAAAGGACTTCAGGGTCCATTTAAATATTTTTAATACGACTCTCATTGATATTCAATTTATCTTCCTTTTTATTTAAGTACATTCAACAGACCCGGTTTTGAGTAGTTGTTACGTGCCTTAGAGACATCGGGTATAAGAAGGCAGAGCAATTTAATTTTGCAAGCCTGCCTGACCTGCTACGCCACCACCTATGCCCAGGCTCCGGGGGTCAAAGAAGGCTACGCAGGCCGGAGACGGTAGGCATGTGCACACCAATTTGACGCTAAAACAGCCAACCAGCACAAGCATTTTTCAGAAACGATAATTAATCATTTCCAGGGGCAGGAAGAACAAGCAATCTGTCCTTCTTGGGCGAATTACTTTTGGCCATTGTTATCTCTTATCATTCTTTTAAGCTGAGTAAAAATTCTTTTATATGATTTGTGACTAATTCTGGGTTTCTTTCAAATTCATACCCTGTTACGGCTCTTACATCAAGATTCACAATTTTTAAAGA
>CAYGOW010000600.1:0-1651 GCA_964351425.1 uncultured Roseivirgaceae bacterium | reverse complement strand
CCGCGTATTCAATGCGATCATTTTCTGGGCCATCTCCATGGCCAGATTATAGAATCCTTCGTCATTTTTTACGGCAACTGCCTTGGCCTCTTTTAGTTGTTCGATGCGCAGGGAAACGTCGTGAAAACCGGGAATCGTGGCCACTAATTTGTCGGCCGGCAGATCAGCCAGCATCGTTAGGAATCGACCGAAGCCATTGCCGGCTTCTTTAATCAGGGCAGCGGACGGCAGGGTATCATAGGCGATTAATCCGTCCAGGAAGTAATACATGCGCCAATAATTCCCATCTATACTGGCGAAGGTCTCCCCGATTTTAGTCGGGATAAGCTGAAGCGAACGAAATCCTGATTCATTGGTAGATTGGGCAATATTTTCTTCCAGGTGCCGGGTGACCAGGCTGATGTTATTCATCATACCTTTGACATCTCTGAAAACAGAATGATTAATCTGTTGTAACAAATAGGCCGGGGCATCAGCCTTTATAGTCTTGACCCGATAGGTATTATGAATATGCCCGGACCCGTAGGGTATGACCTCCCCGGGATGGCCTGAAATTGCAAAATGACGAATAATTTCCTTTAGGTCCACAAGCTTTTTGGGTAGGTGCCTTTCTCTACCAGCGCGCTAAGCGCTTCCTGTACTTTCTCCTTGTCCTCGGAATAAGTAATACCAAACCAGGAAGAGTCAACAGAATACACCTTTACTACTTCACCACCATCACGAAGTGCACTCAATACGTCAGGTAAATAATATTCCCCCTTGGTCAGATCGACCGACTTCTCAAGAAATGACTTAAATCCGTTTTCAAACCACTGAAAAATCTCCGGCTTCAGGACCATCAGGTTCATGCTGACAGGCGTGTCCTTATCAAGTACAAAATCACCATTCGCTTTGTGCGTAACAATGTTATCTCCCACTCGCTCGATTGACGTATTCTCCTCGATCGAGGCAAGTTCGTCCGACCCTTTTAACTGAACGACACCACGGGATACGGTACCATGATCCGAAAGTGTCTTATCGAGCCGGTAGGCAATGAGTGTCGCAAGCGGACCATTCTCCTGCATATGTTTCACTTGCCTGTAGGCCTCTTCCATGGCTTCACGACCGTAAAAGTCATCCGCATTGATCACTGTAAAGGGCTCCTTTATCGCCGACGCGGCGGACCATACAGCATGACCGGTTCCCCATGGCTTGGTTCGGTCTGCTACCGCCTCAAACCCATCGGGCAGATGCCCTGATTCCTGGAATACATAAACAATCTCTGCGCGACTTGAGAGGTGATTGAATTTTTCCCGGAAAGCATCGGCAAAATCAGTTCGGATAATAAATACAATTTTATTAAATCCGGCTTCCAATGCATCGTATAGTACGTATTCAAGCAACGTTCCGCCGTTAGGGCCCATTTCATCCATTTGCTTCAGACCACCATAGCGGCTTCCCATGCCGGCCGCCATTACAAGAAGTGTATTTTTCATGCCATTTTTCTTTTCAGGCAGCAAATAACGCCAACAATTGCTAAATCCCCTAATGATTTACAGGGCAAACGATTCAAGCATAGGCATACAACCCGATTATCAGATAGCTTTGCAGATAGATGAAGGATAAAAAAACCCTGCAGGACAAAACCTGCAGGGTGATGTGCGCACGAGAG
>CAYGOW010000599.1:388-1674 GCA_964351425.1 uncultured Roseivirgaceae bacterium | reverse complement strand
AATAACAACAGGCATGGAACATTCTTCGAGGTATTCATGCGTGCGAAGGGGGTACTTTATTAAGGGTGTTGGGACAAAAGGGTAGTATAAATCTTTCATTCCCACCATGCTGTAGTAGGGAGCCAGGAGTACCAGTAAGCCGGGAGAATTTTCAGAAGCAAGCCGCGCGGCGAAAGCCGTCCCCAGGGAATAACCGAGAACCACGATATTTTTTTCCTGGTAACTCTTTGCAATAAAGTCGTATGCTACGGCGATATCCTTGTGCAGGCGTTCTTCATTCTCAATCTCGCCACCACTTTTGCCATACCCGCGATAATCCAGCAGGAAAACGTCATATCCGGCCTTGCGATAAAGATCATTTTGCTCCATTCTTCTGTAGATCGAGCCCCTGTTGCCATGCAGGTAAAAGAGTAAGCCCCGGGAGGAGTCTGCTGCTTTCAGGAGCAGGCCGTTGAGGGATACTCCGTCCTCCATCTCAATAAATAATTCTTCATAATCTCCGGAAATAGGAATGGTGTAATTCATGTCATGCTTTCTCGGATTGAAGATGAGTGATTCCTGACCCAGGTAAAAGCCAGCACAGATCAGCAGATATAAAACAGTTAGGATTAAAATGATACGTTTTAGATATTTTTTCATGGCTGGAAATTCCTGATACAGGCAGGCTCAAACCTGTAGTTAGTCTGATAAACACCAAAGATATTCATTCTGAGTGACGGTTACATAATTACCACGGGTCATAATCGTGCAGGGAACAGCATCCTGAGAAAGCAGATGATTGAATTTATGTACCAGCTATTTTTTACTCCTGGCAGAATCAGGTTTTCTTAAAGCGGAATATTGGCTATCATTATTTATCCTGTTTCTGACTGACTCCCGCGTTTGTTGGTAAATTCAAATATAGGTATCTTGGAAATTCTGTATATACTTTGCCCATGACATCATCCATTCGTACCCGATTTAACCTTACCAATAAGGTCGCAATTATCACCGGTTCCAGTAAAGGAATAGGAATCTCCATTGCCCGGGGATTAGCCGAGAATGGCGCAAATGTGGTTATCAGCAGCCGCAGCCAGGAGGCTGTGGAACGTGTAGCCGAAGAGCTGAGGCAAGATGGTTTATCTGCCATAGGTATTGCCTGTCATGTTGGTAAAGAGGATCAACGTAAGGCAATGGTTGAGGCGACAATGGATCATTTTGGACGTATAGATATCCTGGTGAATAATGCAGCTATTAACCCATTTTATGGTCCGCTGGAAGAATCTCCGGAAGAGGTGTTCCACAAG
>CAYGOW010000599.1:0-378 GCA_964351425.1 uncultured Roseivirgaceae bacterium | reverse complement strand
TGAAGGAGCAGGGAAAGGGGAGTATTATAAATATTTCTTCTGTAGAAGGACTTCATCCGGGATTTGGTCTCGGACTATACGGTGTATCAAAATCCGCGTTGATTATGCTGACACAAAACCAGGCAAAGGAATGGGGACGGTTCGGGATCAGGTCGAATGTCGTTTGTCCGGGATTGATTAAAACGAAATTAAGTGAGGGGTTGTGGAACAATGAGCAACTCCTTAAGGGCTATGAGGATTCCATTCCTTTGGGTCGCATAGCAGATCCAGATGAAATGGCGGGAGTGGTGATGTTGCTGGCCTCAGATGCCGGATCCTATATGACCGGCGGTGTGTATACCGCTGATGGCGGGTATATGATTTCGGGATAGAGAAATT
>CAYGOW010000598.1:0-1683 GCA_964351425.1 uncultured Roseivirgaceae bacterium | reverse complement strand
TGATAGTATTATCGATCTTTTGAATTTAATACCTACAATTTTTTTTGGGCTTAGTGTATATTCCGGGTATTTAATAATCATTAAAGAAGATATTAAAGGATTAGAAATCAGTCAGGCTATTTTTGCTCTACAAATTTTTAATTTTCATGTAGCTGGAGTAGGGTATTTATATGTTACAGGTATTTATTTGCTAATTGGCTTCGTTAATTTTGATTTTAGGATGAATTTGGGAATAGATAACACGTTTATTATAAATTTATCGGAAGATTCAAATAGTGTAATTTTCAATATTAATGTTGTATCTCTTTTAATTTTTTATTACATCAATAAAAAATTAAAAGTTGTTAGCAACGATTGATTAGTTGTTCTGGAGATAATTATTTTTATCTAGATTTAGGATATTCCTGACCAATTCTCAGAATTATCTTTTCATTCGCCTCGTCGAGAACATGATCATTAAATCCTTTCAGATAAATCTCTGTGGTATCCAGGGAATGATGTCCCAAAGATTCACTGATCACCTCAATGGGTATTCCTAAGTATTTAGCCGTGGTGGCCCAGGTATGTCGGATAGTGTAGGTAGTTAATTTTTCTTCGATGCCGGCGTCTTTGCCCATGACCGCCAGGCGCTCATTCATCCTGCGGCGGAGTGTTCGGTATTTCTCCATGTGTTTGGTGCTGCCATCGTAGTTTGCCGGAAACAAATAATCACCTTCCCCTTTTCCTTCAAGATAGGCGGCAAGGATTTCCTGAAGTTCATCGGTAATTTTTACCGACAATTGGGCGCCGGTCTTACTACGGCCATAAAATATCCGTCCGGACTGAAAATTGGCTACTTTCAACTGGACCAAATCCATAAAATTTATCCCGCGGCAATAGAACATAATGAGTGCATAGTTCCGGGCGTGCCAGAGGCAGGACCCGACCTCATAACTGAGATCCCGCAACCGCAGCATCTCTTCTTTGGAAATGGCGCGCTTCCGTGTTCGTGCCGTGGAAGGCACTTTGAAATGATTGAAGGGATATTTGACCATAAACAACCGGTCTTCTTTCATTGCCGAGTTGTACAAGGCACGTACAGCCCGCAGGTAATTACTAATGGTATTTTGGGTATTACCTTTCGCCTGTTGATAATGTAGAAATCCATTCAGGTCACTCACCTTTAACTGGGCCATAGGCATGTCTTCTTTTCGCAGAAACTTCAACAAGGCCACCACCCCTTCCTCATACCACCGGGCGGATAGCGGTTTATTCAACTCCTTTTTTCGTTGCATCTGAACATTCAGCCAGGCTCGTAGGGTTAAACTATTCTTGCTCCTGTTTTCATAGATGTCTTTACTTACCCCGGATAACTTAATGTCGATGTAATGAACGAGTTCATCTACCTCAAAGGGCCGCATTTCCTTGAGCAATTCACCGAAAGCCTCGCGGGCCATGTGAAGCTTCTTATGCAGGGCCAGGTTGATCTTATTACACGGCTGTTCGCGATTGGCTTTTGCGGATTTCAGCAACCGCCCTTCTGCGGGGTGCCATCCTGCCACAGAGGTATGATAAGGCAGGCGGATAAGGCGAGCCTTATGATGAAATACCCGCAGGGCGATGGGGTAGGTATTGGTCTTTTTGAGGTAGGAAGTCTTGCGTGTATCGAGTACCAGGGATATCTTTGTCATAAGTGAATTTACT
>CAYGOW010000597.1:0-1705 GCA_964351425.1 uncultured Roseivirgaceae bacterium | reverse complement strand
TGAAGGAGGTGTGAAAGTGCCCATGATCGCTTCCTGGCCTGGCATTTTGCCGGAGAATGTGAGGTACGATGAACTGGTTCATTCGACCGATCTTTTCGTGACTTCTGCCGCTGCTGCAGGTATTGAGCTACCTCTGGACCGTGTCTACGACGGAGCCGTACTAACAGAGGCAGTCCGGCGAAATTCTCCCGCTCATCAATACATTTATTTCCGCATGGGAACGAATGGAGGTATTCGCAGTGCTGACTGGAAACTCACCTGGAATGAAGACAATGGGGACAGTTCGCTTTTTAAGATAGACCAGGACCCTTACGAACTGAAAGATGTGTACGGAGAGTACCCTGAGGCCACACAGGAGCTCACGGAAGCTTTCCGGTATTGGGAAGATGGGAACAAGCCTCCTTTATGGCCTTCCATGATCTATTATTATTACACAGATGCAAATGGCAACGTGCACTATTTTGATGAGTAACCTGGCCAGGTCATCCCGCAATTACTAAAACAGTAGGCTAACAATAAAAAAGACCAACCCTCCCAGGTTGGTCTTTGAGATACTCATCGGTCTGATCGGCTATTGACTTCTCAGTGTATTTACAGGATTTTCTTTGGCTGCTAAATAGGTTTGAATGCCCACCACGCCGAATGCCAGAATACCGGAAATAACCAAGGTAATGACAAACAGTAGGGGATTTAATGAATCGTGATAGGCGAATTCATCCAGCCAGGCTTCTCCAAAATACCAGACTAGTGGGATAATGATCACATTCGCGGATAGTACAAGAAGCAAAAACTCTTTCGAAAGAAGCTGGATAAGTGTTGACTCATTCGCTCCAAGAATTTTACGAATGCCGATTTCCCTTGTACGCGAGACGACCATAAACGACACCAGACCCAGTAAGCCGATAACGGCAATGATCACGGTGAGAATGGCGAAAAGGACAAATACTTTGGTGAGCCTTTCTTCATTTTGGTATTGCTTGTTAAACTCTTCATCAAGAAAAAAGAATTCAACGGCATAATCCCCAAATACCTTCTCCCAGATTTGCTTTGATTCGTCCATAAGCGCAGACGTATTACCCGTAACAAACCGGACCGCGGCATAGCGGCTTCGTTGCGGGGCGTAATCCATGGCTTTTGGCCAAATCTGTTGCTGTAATCCCAACCCATGATAATCTTTCACAACGCCAATAATTTCTCCTGCCGGGGTCGAGGAAGGGGACGTGATGCGTTTACCAATGGCATTCTCGGGTGTTACCCATCCCATGCGCCGGACTGTAGTTTCGTTTATTATTAATCCGTCATCCACATCACTTTGACGGTTCGGATCGAAATTCCGTCCTGCCAACAATGTCAACCCAAGGGTTTCAAGGTAATTTTCATCGACCGCCATATATTCTGTATCTATCTGTTCGGCATTCTCCCCCTGGTCCTCGGCATAGGCCCATTGGCCCTGCCATCCGGGACGTCCTGGTAACGCATTTGTCAGAGATACATGCCTGACACTGGCCAGATTGGCCATCTCGTTCAGAAAAAGTTGCGGATTTATTGACTTGGGCACCCGGGTAATGTCATACACCAGCACTTGTTCCTTGTTGAATCCGAGATCTTGCTCCTGCATAAATTTTAACTGATCAATCACGATGAACGTGGCCATGACCAATGCACCCGATACGGCAAACTGGAAGATGACCAGACTCCGCCGAAG
>CAYGOW010000596.1:0-1705 GCA_964351425.1 uncultured Roseivirgaceae bacterium | reverse complement strand
TAAGGTAGAGGTATTTGTGAAAGGACCTGGTGCAGGACGTGAATCAGCGATTCGTACGATCCAGAATACAGGTATAGAAATTACTACTATCAAAGACGTGACGCCTCTTCCTCATAACGGATGCCGTCCGCCTAAACGACGACGAGTATAACATTAACGAGACAGAAAGAAATATATAATAATGGCACGATACAGAGGTCCGAAAACGAAAATTGCCAGAAGATTTAATGAACCAATCTTCGGTCCGAGCAAGTCGCTTCAAAAGAAGAACTATCCTCCAGGACAGCATGGACGTAACCGTCGCAGAAAGCAGTCGGAATACGCGATCCAGCTGATGGAAAAGCAAAAAGCAAAATACACCTATGGGGTATTGGAAAAGCAATTTGCGAATCTCTTCGAAAAAGCATCGCGACGATCAGGAATTACGGGTGAAATCTTACTGCAACTCCTCGAGTCGCGATTGGATAATACCGTTTTCCGTTTGGGAATTGCCCCTACACGTCGTGCGGCGCGTCAGCTTGTCTTGCATAAGCACGTTGTTGTGAATGGTGAGATCGTTAACATTCCTTCTTATCACATCAAAGTAGGTGATAGCATTGGTGTTCGTGAACGTTCTAAATCACTCGAACTGGTTTCGGAAAGTCTTGCAAGCAACAGTGCCAAGAAATATCCCTGGCTGGAATGGGACGGATCTGAGTATGTTGGTAAGATGGTTTCTCTTCCTCAGCGAGATGAGATCCCTGAAAATATCAACGAACAATTGATCGTCGAACTTTACTCGAAGTAGTAAATAGTAGCACTAACTGTACTTTAATAAAATATTTATTCTGGTTTTCCCTTGTGATCAAAACTGACACCGGGGAAACCATCAACTAAAAGCCAAATAAACTATGTCGATACTTGCATTTCAAATGCCTGACAAAGTAGTGATGGAAAAGGCGGATGATTTCCATGGTCTTTTCACGTTCAAACCACTTGAGAAAGGGTATGGAGTGACCATTGGTAATGCATTGCGCAGAATACTTCTTTCTTCCCTGGAAGGCTATGCCATCACAGGGATTAAAGTCCCCGGCGTTCTGCACGAATTTTCAACTATCGAAGGGGTAGTGGAAGATGTGTCAGAAATCATTCTGAACCTTAAAATGGTTCGTTTCAAGAAAATTGGCGAGTCATTTGACAATAAGATTACTGTATCTATCAAGAATAAAAAGGAATTAACGGCAGGTGATATCGCAAATTTCACGTCTGCTTTTGAAATCCTTAACCCTGAACTGGTACTTTGTAACCTTGATGAATCCATTGATCTGGAAATTGAACTTACCATCGACAAAGGACGTGGCTATCTTCCTGCAGAGGAAAATAAACCATCGGAACAAGTATTTGGGTTCATTCCGATTGACGCGATTTTCACGCCAATTAAGAACGTGAAATTCAGTGTAGAAAATACACGGGTTGAACAAAAAACGGATTATGAGCAGCTTTTGCTCGACATCGAAACAGATGGATCCATTCACCCGGAAAAGGCACTCGAAGGTGCAGCACATATACTGATTCAGCATTTTATGCTATTCTCTGACAAATCAATTGAACTTGAGCCTGAAAAAGGTGGTGAAATTGAGCAGGTGGATGAAGAAATGCTTCACATGCGTAAGCTGTTGAAGACGCCGTTGAATGATCTGGATCTGTCAGTACGTGCATACAACTG
>CAYGOW010000595.1:0-1713 GCA_964351425.1 uncultured Roseivirgaceae bacterium | reverse complement strand
AAAATGTAAAATTCCAAAAAATGATGGATGAGCTGGGAGAAGCGGATGTGGTGTTTATCGACGAACATCACAACAATCCCATTGTCCATTGGCTGCAACTCGAAATCACGCGTGAATTAGGAAAAAAGCATGGCCTTGTGTTGGGTGCTGAAATGTTTGAAAGTGACAACCAGACAGCGCTCTCCAACTACCTGGCAGGTGAAATTGACGCGGCAGGCCTGGATAGCACAGCACGCTTGTGGAACAATTACAAGACCGATTATGCGCCCCTGGTTGAATATGCCCGGGAGACTAACCTACCGTTTATTGCCACCAATATTCCACGCCGATATGCCAACCTGGTATATAAAAAGGGATTCGAGGCACTTGATACATTAACCGAGGAGGAGAAAAGCTGGATCGCCCCGTTACCCCTGCATTACGACGCAGAACTCCCCGAATACAAAGGTATGCTGGAAATGATGGGGGAACACAGTTCACCGACCATGCCCATGGCCCAGGCGTCCAAGGATGCCACAATGGCGTATTTCATTTCCCAAAACCTGAAAGATAACACCATCTTTATTCACTATAATGGTTCGTATCATTCCGATAACCACGGCAGTATCATTTACTACCTGCTGCGCACCAACCCTGACCTTAAGATCATGACTCTGACAACTGTTGAGCAAAAAGATGTTAATGAACTTTCTGAAGACCATGAGGGTACGGCGGACTTCATCATTTGTGTGGATGAGGATATGACAAAGACGTATTAACGATTCAGGTTTTTCCGCTTCTTCTTTCGCATTTCTCCCCCATCGCGGGCAAAAGGCATATCTGCATTTTTGTTGTATATTTTACCTATGAAACAATGCACTTTCCTCCTCATCCTTTTGCTCGGCTTTATTGTCTCGCCGACTTGCTCAATAGCCCAGGATAGCCCCAACATCCTTTTCCTGATTGCCGATGATTGGTCCTTTCCCCATGCAGGTGTTTACGGCGATAAGGTTGTCCGAACTCCTACATTCGACAGGCTCGCCAAAGAAGGGGCCTTATTTACAAATGCCTACACCGCATCACCCTCCTGCTCGCCTTCCAGGGCCTCTGTTCTCACCGGCCGCTACCCTCACCAGAATGATAGTGGCGGCAACCTTTGGTCGGAATGGCCCGGTCAATATCCCACCTATGTCGCACTACTCGAGCAAAATGGCTATTTCGCCGGCTCCACACGCAAGGGCTGGGGACCAGGCGATTTTGCTGTAGCAGGTCTCGAACATAATCCTGCCGGAAAAAATTACAACGACTTCCGTGCCTTTATGGAAGACCGTCCGGAAGGGCAACCGTTCGTCTTCTGGTTTGGGAGTAGTGACCCCCACCGCGTGTATGAAACAAATACCGGCATCCGTGCAGGAATGAAGCTTGACGAAGTCACAGTACCCGGATTTCTACCTGATTTGACTTGTGTGCGGAATGATATACTGGATTATTATTTTGAAGTTGAACGATTTGACCGGGAATGCGGACAGCTCTTGCGTCTTCTGGAAGAACGTGGTGAACTCGATAATACCATAGTCGTTATGACCAGTGACAACGGGATGCCGTTCCCACGGGCAAAGGCCACCCTCTATGACTACGGAACACGGATGCCGCTGGCCATCCGGTGGCCAGAAAAAATAAATGCCGGTCGTACCGTTTCCGAGTTTGTCAATTTCATCGATTTTGCTCCCACAT
>CAYGOW010000594.1:0-1735 GCA_964351425.1 uncultured Roseivirgaceae bacterium | reverse complement strand
TACAGGTCAATGCCATCCTGAACGCCTTGTTCCTCTCCGGTACCGGCTCCTGTTTTACCCATTGTACCAAATCCGTGTGCATCATCCACCAGCAACCTGAATTGATACTTCTCTTTCAGTGCCACCACATCCTTCAGATTACCCATGTTTCCGGACATGCCAAAAACACCTTCCGTGATGACAAGTATGCCCCCACCAGTCTCTTCCGTTATCTTTTTAGCCCGCTGGAGCTGTTTCTCAAGATTTTCAATATTGTTATGCGGATACACAAACCGTTTCCCCATGTGTAAACGTACACCATCAATGATACAGGCATGCGACTCGGCGTCATACACGATGACATCCTTTCGGTCAACTACCGCATCAATAATGGAAAGCACTCCCTGGTAACCGTAATTCAGAAGCATTACCGCTTCCTTATCTATGAATTCAGCAAGTCTTTCTTCCAATTCTATATGGTGTACTGAGTTACCCGACATCATACGGGCTCCCATTGGATAGGCCAGCCCCCATTTTGCGGCTGCTTCAGCATCCACTTTCCTTACTTCAGGATGGTTAGCCAACCCTAAATAGTTATTGAGACTCCAGGTAAGGACTTCACGCCCGTTAAATTGCATTCGAGGCGCTATTTCACCTTCAAGCTTGGGAAACATGAAATAATCCTTTGGCAAGTGTGAGAACTGCCCCAGATCTCCTTGTTCAACTTTTAATTTGTCAAATAAATCCACTACGTTTCGTTTAGTTCTGTATGGTTCTTTCAAAAAATCACACAAAAATACTACTAATAATTGTCTTCTCAAATGAGACAATGCTTTAAACTTCGCCCATTTCGTATTTTTTAATTAATTAAGTAGCATTGTACTTCTACTACATTAATCCTTTATGACCGAAATAAAAAAAATATTAATCGCCAACCGGGGTGAAATCGCCTTGCGTATTATCCGAACTGCACACGAAATGGGCATCAGGACCGTGGCTGTATACTCGGAGGCGGACAGGGAGGCGCTGCACGTTCGTATGGCTCATGAAGCGGTTTGTATTGGAAAGGCTGCCTCATCCGCCTCGTACCTGCGTATGGACCGGATCATTGAGGTATGCAAAGAGCTGGGTGTGGATGCCATTCACCCGGGATATGGGTTCTTGTCAGAGAATGCAGAGTTTGCTAAGAAAGTAAAAGCCGCCAACATCATTTTTATCGGACCGGCTCCCGACGCCATTCGCATGATGGGAAGCAAACTGGAAGCTAAACGGGCCGTGGCAGCCTACGATGTGCCACTGATCCCGGGCACATCCCAACCCATAGATGACGTTGCCGAAGCCCGCAAAATCGCGAAGGAAATCGGCTATCCTGTCTTGATTAAGGCCTCTGCCGGCGGCGGAGGCAAAGGAATGCGGGTAGTAGATTCCGATGACCAATTTGAGGATCAAATGGACCGGGCGGTCAGTGAAGCCACATCGGCCTTTGGAGACGGGACCGTGTTTATCGAGAAATACATCACAACACCCCGTCATATTGAATTCCAGATCCTTGGTGATTCTCACGGCAATATTGTTCACTTGTTTGAGCGCGAATGTTCGGTACAGCGCCGCCATCAAAAAGTTATTGAAGAAGCTCCTTCGGCCATTATGACGGAGGAACTCAGGAAGCAAATGGGAGAAGCCGCGATTGGCGTCGCGAAAGCCTGTAACTATGTGGGTGCCGGGACCGTAGAGTTCATCGTGGATGAGAATCGCG
>CAYGOW010000593.1:970-1747 GCA_964351425.1 uncultured Roseivirgaceae bacterium | reverse complement strand
GAGCAGTCCATTTATTTTGCCGCCGGTCCGTCTGAGGATCCGGCTATATGTAGAATTACGGCCATTGATTTTGAGGAGACCTTCACGGTGAGACTGGAAGATATTGCACCATTGCAAGGTGGGATGTGGCAGAATTACATTCTCGGGGTAATTGATGAAATCCGCAAAGCAGGTCAGACTGTGCAGGGGTTCAATATGGTTTTTAGCGGGGATATTCCGCAGGGTGCCGGCATGTCTTCCTGTGCTGCACTGGAGGGTGGGGCTTGCTATGCGCTCAATGTATTGGGGGATCTCAATTTGAGTGCATTGGAAATGATCAAAATAAGCCAGATGGCTGAACATCATTTTGCCGGGGTGAAATGCGGGATTATGGACCAGTTTACCAGCATGATGGGCCGTGCCGGACAGGCGATCCTGCTGGATTGCAGGTCGATGGACTATGAGTACAGCCCATTGAAGCTGAAGGATTACTCGTTGGTACTGATCAATTCCAATATTTCACACAGCCTGGCGAGTTCGGCCTACAACCGGAGGAGGGAAGAATGCGAAGAAGGCACTCGTGCATTACATAGACTATCACCAGCGATCCAATCGTTGCGTGATGCGACTATGGATCAACTGGAACTTGTGAAGCCGGAGCTGAGTGATGTGGTCTACAGGCGGTGCCGGTATGTCATCGGGGAGAATGCGCGGGTTAAAGAATTTCATACAGCATTAAAGGAGAATAACATTGAGATGATTGGCACGCTTCTTAAGACAGCCCAGAAAGCGATGCAA
>CAYGOW010000593.1:0-960 GCA_964351425.1 uncultured Roseivirgaceae bacterium | reverse complement strand
TCCCGAAATAGATTTCCTGGCAGGATTGGCCAATGGACATGAGGAGGTTCTCGGGGCAAGAATGATGGGTGGCGGATTCGGAGGGTGTACCCTGAATTTCATTAAAACCGGGAGTGTGGACATAGTAATAGATGCATTGCTTAATCGATATCATCAGCAATTTAACATTCAGGCGACCGTAATTCCGGTGAACCTGTCGGATGGTGTCAGAATTATCTGACGGTTCTTTACACTCAGACCTCTTCGTGGAGTCCTTTAAACGAATTCATCGTGATAAAGGAGAACAACGCTCCGGCTCCCGCACCTTCTGCAATCAGGACCACGGCAATAATATACGGATTAAGTAATGGTCCGAAGGGGGCATTATCATGTATTTCCTGCATGTAGGAAGGATCTATAAAGAGGAGGAAAGCCCAAAGGAAAAGGGCAAACGTAAAACATGCCAGCGCGCCAATTGCGGTGCCGGTGATGAGACCTCTCAGGTAGGAGAAGTGTTCTGGTTCATGAATGCGGATCCGTTTCAGGCCATAGTAAATACCGATTGCGAGAATAACGAAGTCAAGGATTCTGAATTCCATGCTCAGGCCGAGACCAGAAAAACGCAGAATTAGAAAATAAATGATGAGTACCACCCCGGTGAAAACTCCGGCCGATAACAGGTAATAATTAGTGGGTTTCATGATGCATCTTGTTGGTGTACGATCAAGGTAGTTAATAAGTATCAGGTAAAATATGATATTTGTTAGGTTGCGGCCGTGACGGCTTTGGCCGCTGGAAGACAAAAAATAGTTTGATACTTCTGAGGAATCGTAGTAGTTTTGTCCCTGCACCGAAGCTTTAGCGTAGGTGTAGCTCCCTGCACCGAATCCGCCTCAGGCTGAGAGGGTGTACGAATATCCGACTACGCAAATGCTACGTCGGACGGAGGGGTGATTAGCTCAGTTGGTTTAGAGCACCTGC
>CAYGOW010000592.1:0-1747 GCA_964351425.1 uncultured Roseivirgaceae bacterium | reverse complement strand
ATGTCAAGGTTTTTGAGTAATGAATCTAACATATCAATAGTTTAATACCCGCATTCAATTGCGAGGCAATAAAACTATTCAATAAGCTATTAACAATCAAGAAGTTCAGGCTTAAAATATTAAGCCTTTTACGCTACTTGCAATATTTCTTAATCAAATCATCGGCTCCGTTGGCTCCGAGTGAACGAGCCATTTGAAAATCCGTGCACGCGCGTGAATCCTGGTTGAGGTACAAGCGGAGTGAACCGCGGGAAACATAGGCATCCGCGTATTGGTCATCTACGCTGAGCGCATGATTATATGCCTCCATGGCTTCGCTGAGCTTGCCTAGCTTTTGATAAGCCTTCCCTTTCAGGTTATAGGCTACCCCGTTGTTTTCCTCCATGTCCAATACCTTATTCGCAAAGAATATGGCATTCTCATAGTCTTTTTGACGATAATAAAAATCATTGGCCAGGCTAAGCAAGGCATTGGTGTTGGTCGGATCTTCCTTTATTACCGCATTAAAATCGGCCAGTGCTTTATCAAATTGCTCGAGTTCCTGGTAAGCCCTGCCCCGATTATATAATGATTTAATATGCGTCGGTTCCAATCTCAGATATTCCGAATACGCTTCTACCGCCTTCTCATACTCACCCTTCTTGTAATAGGCATCTCCGATTGTCGAACTCTCCCCCCCACATGCACTTAGCATCAGCATGGCAAATGCGGTGACTACTAATATATATTTCATATGAATGTTTCTATCTACAAAAAATAAAAGTGGCAAAGTGGCCACTTTTCGCAAAGATACAGATTTTGAATTTGTTCAGATATTTTCGAGGAAGCTTTTCACGGCCTGCCAATAGTCCTTGGAGTCATCAAACTTCGCCCATAAAGCCCTTGACCCATGATTACCTGTGGACGTAGGCCAAAAATAGGTTTTATTGGATCCTGATATGGCTACATACATTCCCCACCAATTGCTTTTTTCATTATGGGCCGAGGTGAAAAATACAGGTTGTGTAATCAGGTGCATTTTGGATGTTATGTAGTCACGTGGTTTTCCCTGGGCTGTAAAATATTCCCCGGGCGAAAACGCCAGGATTGCGTCAACTTTGTCGGGCATTTCAGCGCCTACCTTGAGTACCAGGGAGGAAGAATACGAACTTCCCCATAGAATTAACTGACCGGTGGCCAGGTTTTTCTTAGCGAAATTTACGGCTGCGATAATATCAGGAAGTGCATCATTGTATTCCGTCCCCTTCAGTTTTGCCAGTGCGGCATTCTTGGTCAAATTGGGTACATTATTAATAGTACCCCCTGAGCGAAGATCTACCGCCAGACAATTGTAGCCCATTTCATTTAACCTGGGCGCAATTTCAGTGTATTCACCTCGGCTCCAGTTTGCCTGATGAAATAACAGGATCATCGGGGCGTCTTTTCCATGCGGCGCATACAAGTCAGCGGTGATTGTTACCCCGTCAGCCGATGGGAAAGTAATAACCTCTTTGCCTTGCGTAATCAAAGACGCAGCCATAAATAGCAACATATGCATATGCGAGTATACTAAATTCCTGAGAGTTATCCCGTGCAAAATACGGGCTTATCTTACATTTTCGATGTTAGAGGATTTCTGAGTTTTTTATAATCCTTCAATTCGATGGTAGCCGAACCGACGAACATTTTAGCCTTGATCATCAGTGGAATGTAATCTGAATCATCCGAAATCCACACCTCGACAGAGCGTTGTCCGTCAAATAAATCG
>CAYGOW010000591.1:0-1751 GCA_964351425.1 uncultured Roseivirgaceae bacterium | reverse complement strand
TCAATGCGAATATCAAATGATCCAAGGTTCTGACCATTACTTTCTGTAGTTACTGTTATTCCACTTGAAATAATAATCAAATCACCCGATACTGGCGCACTACCAGTTTCTGAGCAGACAATATCAGTAAAATCTATAGTTCCTGACCCACTGACCGTACATTGCGCCACGGCATTAGGCAGGGATAACAGGCTGATAACTAGCACGAGTAGTGCCCGAACAATCGATTTAGGTGTCATGATGGTCAGATAAAAAAATAACCGACTGATAAACAGTCTATTAAAAATTTCACACCGTAATAATACTAGTTTCATATTCCGGGAAAAAGCCATAATCTATAGATTTCTTACATTATAACATTTAATGCCTTTTTTGAGCCCCTGGTAACCAATCTGAAGGATAGATCATACCTTGCTTTTATTTTGGATTCTTTCTATATATTTTTACCCCACTCAACCACAGAATGATTCTATGAATATCAGCGAGGATCTTAAGGATGGCATCTTGTTCCTGTCGATCGAACGACCGGAAAGTCTGAATGCACTCAATACGGAAACGATTGAAGAACTGCGTGAAATCATGCAAAAAGTGTATGATGAAAAGGCCATCAAAGGAGTCGTTATTTCCGGCTCCGGGGAAAAAGCATTTGTTGCCGGTGCCGATATTAAAGAAATCGCCGCCCTCAACGAGCTGAATGCCCGAAAATTTGCCGAAAATGGCCAGGAAGTTTTCTCTCTCATAGAGAATAGCGAAAAACCTGTCATTGCTGCCATTAACGGGTTTGCTCTGGGTGGAGGATGTGAACTGGCCATGGCTTGTCATATCCGCGTTGCCAGCGAAAACGCTAAATTTGGCCAGCCGGAAGTGAACCTTGGTATTATTCCGGGGTATGGTGGTACCCAGCGTCTAACTCAGCTTATTGGCAAAGGAAAGGCCATGGAACTTATGATGACGGGTGACATGATCGGCGCACAGGAAGCAAAAGCCCTCGGACTTGTCAACCATGTCGTGAGCGACAAGGAAGCCTTGTTACTGCTCGCAGAAAAAATAGTGCGTAAAATTGCCAGCAAAGCTCCACTGGCCATAGGCATGATCGTGAATTGCGTCAATGCTTATTTTTCCGACGAAGAGAATGGCTATCAAACCGAGTCCAACAGCTTCTCTCACTGCGTTAACACCGAAGATTTTAAAGAAGGTACCAGCGCTTTTGTGGAAAAACGAAAACCACACTTTAAAGGAGCCTAATCCACTCGCACATGAGTAAACTCAGAAGTCTCGCTTCCCAAACGGCCGTATATGGAGTGAGCAGTATTCTGGGAAGATTACTTACCTACGCCCTTGTCCCACTGCATACCTCCATTTTCGGTAAAGCGGAAATGGGTACCGTGACTGTTCTTTATGGATATGTAGGTATGTTCCTGGTGGTGTATACCTTCGGCATGGAAACGACCTTTTTCCGCTTTGCCAATAAAGGTGATTTAAAGAAAACCTTAAGTCAAACCGGGACATTTGGGATCGCATTGAGCTGCCTTGTGACTCTTGGTGTTTTATTAGGTGCCGGTGGACTTGCCGGACTTGATAGTGTCCCCGGAAGTGCTCAATATATACAATGGCTGGCCGTCGCACTCTGGATAGATGCTATCCTGGCAATTCCTTTCGCTATGATGCGATTTGAAAATAAAGCCAAACTGTTTGCCACCACAAAGCTGATCAACATTTTCCTAACAGTCGGGCTGCAGCTTATTTTTCTT
>CAYGOW010000590.1:0-1752 GCA_964351425.1 uncultured Roseivirgaceae bacterium | reverse complement strand
CTTGATGCCTCGGATGACCTGAATCCCGGGGATAATATCAGTCTGCTTACCAATGACGCGTCGTATGTTACCAATGATGATTTACTGGATAATGATCCTTCCAATGAGGCAATATCAGGAATTAGCCTCAGCGGAACGGTTTTAACGATTCAGGAAAACGGCGTGGACGCGGGACAGATTGACCTTTCCGAAATTGACACAGATACAGATGACCAGTCGGTCTCCCAATTCAGTCTCGGAGGAACCTATAGCGAAGAATTGACCATTTTATTAGAAGATGATGAAACAGGTGTCAAATCGATTAACCTGCATGCATTGGAATTTGAGAATACGAGCGACCTCACGGGTCCGCTCGGCCAAGCCACCGTTAAAAATGGCGCTATTACCAATGGCAAGTTGGCCGATAATTCAGTCGATGCCAATAAGATTATAAACGGATCTGTGACCAATAACAAAATTGCTGCCGTTAACCCCTCAAAATTAACCGGAGGCGGCGCCACGTTAGGTCAGGTCTTAAAATGGAATGGGACCAACTGGGTACCTGAAAACCAAGGACCGGTAGTTGGTGTCCCACTGGCAAGAAGTTATGGAGTTGATCCTTTGGATTTTGTCCTCTACATTCCCGACAGAAATTCCGTTGACCCAAATGTAACGCTTGTATACGGAACCCAGAATAACTATGTGGGCGTCGTCAATATCGGTGATGTAGAGATCATGGCTCCGTTACACCTTCCTCAGGATGCTGTCATTACCGGAATGACAGTTTACTATTGGGACGAAAGTACGGATGAAATGACTGTCAGCCTGACCAGAAAACCATTTATGGGGATCGAAGAAAATGTATTGAGTAGTCCGTGGACATCCACAGGAGCGGTTCCCGGACTGCGCACGATCAACTTATCAACCTTTATTAATAATACAGTTGATAATAGCCTTTATACCTACCGGGTGACCGTAAAGATGAAGGGGGCCAATGTCCCCGAGTTCAGAATTCATGGTATCCGCATTGAATATGATTCCTTGTAAACTATGTGGCGTAAATTCTCTTTTTGGAAAGACAATATTTTAGCAACCTGGATGGTCTTCGCTGTCCTGGGCTGCCTGGCCATGCTTTCAGGTATGAAGATTTTTGATGCATTTAACCCGATTGAAGAGACCTTCTCAGATATTGAGGTGACAGATATCGTTTTTTCAAAAATACGGCAGGACCCTCAACCCGATACGAATATTGTACTGGTAAATATTGGCAACCTTTCACGTTTTGAAATTGCAAGACAATTGGAAATCATCCGTGAACATGAACCGGCTGCCGTTGGAATGGATGTTTTTTTCTTTCACAGGCAAGAAGATGTGCTTGGGGATATGTATCTGGCAGACCAATTGAAAAAAACCCCCAATCTCGTGACGGTTTCCCGGCTTGAACCCGATGAAAACGGAACATTTAAAAAAATACATTATTCAGACTCCCTCTTTAGTCAGCATGGTGAAATTGGATTTGCCAACCTGAACACACAGGCAGATTTCCAGAAAGATTATAAAACGTGCAGGGTCTTTCCTGTTTCCTGGAATATCCAGGACGAAACACATTATCCTTTCGCTCTGGAAATAGTGAAGCAAACAGACCCCGGCAAAGCCGAAAAGTTCCTGGCCCGTGACAATGAGACCGAAGTAATTAATTACCGGGGGAATATTGCCATGCCGCTGGATGCGGAGAACTATCCGATCTCCTTCTACACACTCGATGCGAAGGAG
>CAYGOW010000589.1:0-1761 GCA_964351425.1 uncultured Roseivirgaceae bacterium | reverse complement strand
GAAATTAAGGATTTCAACAGCCGACTGGTGCAAATGATGCGGAGTCATCCCGAACCTGGCGTAAGGGCGGCCATGCTGGTCAGCCTGAATGCGCTGAATTATGAAGACATGGAAGGGGTGATGCGTAATGGTATGAATGACCTGTCAGGGGAAGTCAGGACGACCGCCATCGGCATGATGGAAGGCCAGGAAATCTCCTCTGAAAGCCTGCCCGGGATCGTCAACCCGATATTCTCGAAAGGCTCGGTAGCCGAACAGCAGGAGATGATCCGGGTGCTGGGAAAAATGCCGCAAGCTAAGAGTGCGCCGCTTCTTTCCGGACTGATTGACCGGATGGCGAATAATCAGCTGGACCAAAGCCTGACCCTGGATCTGATTGAAGCCGTGGAGGCGACCGAATCAGAAGAAATGATTGCCCGGCTGGAGCCGCTTCGATCGGATGATTATAAAGAAGCACTTTTTGGAGGAAACGCAAGGCTTGGTGCAAGGGTGTTCTACGGTAATTCTGCAGCCCAATGTACCCGATGTCATGCAATCCGGGGGGATGGCACGGAAGTCGGGCCGGCATTGGGTGGCATTGCTTCCAAGCTCACCCGTGAGCAGTTGCTGGAAGCCCTGGTGAATCCGAGTGTGCGGCTGGCGCCTGGATATGGTACGGTCATGCTAACCTTAAAAGACGGACAAAAGATTTCCGGCACACTCATGGAGGAAACAGGTACTGAGCTGATCCTGAAGACTTCGGAAGCAGAGCCCTTGCACGTGGAGAAAGCCCGGATAACGGAACGCCGAAATGCCCCGTCGAGCATGCCTCCGATGGGCGGCATCCTGGATGCCCGGGAGTTGAGGGATGTTGTGGAGTTTCTGGCGAATTTGAAGGAGGAGTAGCGGCGGGGTGCACATGAGCTTACTCATGCCGGAATTGCGTATGAAGTGATGCAGGGTCGGTTTGGTGCTATGGTGTTTATTTTGAATACAGGCTGATTGAATCCTTATTGAACTTATCTGAAAATGTCAATCTGCAATTTGATCGCTATTCAGCTTTAACGGATTTTAGAATCCGTTACTTCACTGCAGGTTTTAGGCGCGTTCGTAAGCAGTGGATGACCAGATACTTCCGCATAGTTGATAATACTCATTCATTTTCTGCATTCTGCATGATAACTTCCTGAAAATTGAAGACCATGCGACGGTTCTACATATTGCTGGCAGGACTGCTATTTTCCGCGCATCTTGCCGTGGGTCAATGCGATTCATTGCCTTCACTCGATTATATTCAAAACAGGACGGATTCTCTTTCTCCCTGGACAGATCAATTCAAAAACAACTATGTATACAATGACAACTGGCAGGTTCTTGACCATGAAATCTGGCTGTGGTATGAGAATGTCTGGCATCTGAGAATCAAAACCGAACAGGAGTTTGACCTGTCTGGGAATTTGGTGGAATATCATTACCGGGAATGGGATCACCGGAACGGCGATATATTATCTGAAGAAAATCAAACGTCCTATACCTGGGACAATGGCAAGATTAGTAAAACGGAAGAAGTGGTTTTCAGTTTATCAGCACAAACGACTACCTATCGGACCACTACAGGCTCAGCCGAGGAGGGAGAAATAAGGGTTGAGAAAAGAATAGAATTTGCAGATTATACGACTAATTCTATTACAATCACCTCCTATGATGCAGCGTTGCGCGAGGTGAACTACTATCATGAAGGAAATTTGAAAGACGGTACGATAGTTAAGGAAAATATCAGAA
>CAYGOW010000588.1:0-1767 GCA_964351425.1 uncultured Roseivirgaceae bacterium | reverse complement strand
AATCGCCTGATTGCATTAGCTAAGGAGGTGCAGGAGCATCCGGATCCACGCGAGATGGATGTCATTGTATCCACTGGCGAACAAGTTTCCATCGCTTTATTATCGATGGCATTAATGGAATTAAATGTAAAGGCAAAAAGTTACACCGGCGCGCAGGTACAAATTCTAACCGACAGCGCACATAATAAAGCGCGTATCCTAAGAATCGATGAAGAAAAGATTCGCACAGACCTTAACGCCGGCTTTGTTGTGGTTGTTGCTGGATTTCAGGGAACTGATGAAATGGGCAACATTACGACGCTGGGGCGCGGTGGTTCTGATACCACAGGTGTTGCGCTTGCAGCAGCTTTGAAAGCGGATGAATGCCAGATCTATACGGACGTCGACGGGATTTATACCACGGATCCGCGCATTGTACCTGAAGCGAGGCGCCTGAGAACGGTCACCTTTGAAGAAATGCTGGAAATGGCGAGTCTTGGTTCCAAGGTATTGCAGCTTCGTTCAGTGGAGTTTGCCGGAAAATACCGGGTAAAACTCCGGGTCCTTTCCAGTTTTAAAGAAAGTGGCGAGGGCACGTTGATTACTTATGAGGATAATAAAGAAATGGAGCAGGCTGTTATATCTGGCATCGCTTTTAATCGCGACGAAGCAAAAATAACCGTACTGGGTGTGCCGGATCATCCCGGCATTGCCTATCAAATTTTAGGCCCGGTAGCCGATGCCAACATAGACGTGGATATGATCATTCAGAATGTTGGTCACGATGGCTTAACAGATTTTTCATTTACCGTGCATCGCCGTGAATATGAAAACACCATGAAAATCCTTCGGGACAAAATTCAGCCGCATATTGGCGCACGGGATGTAACGGGCGGTGATAGAATTGCCAAAGTCTCCGTGGTCGGCGTCGGTATGCGCTCACATGCAGGCATTGCCAGCAAAATGTTCCGTGTTTTAGCAGAAGAAGGGATCAATATCCAGATGATTGGCACATCTGAAATAAAAGTTTCAGTCGTGGTCGATGAAAAATATATGGAACTTGCCGTGCGCGTGTTGCATAAAGCTTTTGATTTAGACCAAGAGGTCTAAAATTGGTTAAAACCCTATAACAAAATTTGACCAAATGGCTGTAAACCGCTATCCTGCTGCATCTAACAATCGGAGAGATGGCCGAGTGGTCGAAGGCGCTCCCCTGCTAAGGGAGTATGGGGTTTATAGCCTCATCGAGGGTTCGAATCCCTCTCTCTCCGCCAGTAAACTATTATTTACGTTGCTATCGAGGGAGAATAAAAAAATTTCCCATCAATTGGTAAACTCACAAGTATTAATCTATTATTACCTAAGGGCGATATCTCATATTTATTTAGTATAGTCATAACTGAGGAAACTCAGAATTTGTTCTCTTATATTCTTTAATTCTTTGATTCTTTCAAGACGACTTTCTTCCATAATGGCGTTTATTTCAGCCTGTTCAATTTCGTCTGCTTGCTTTCTCAGGCTTTCTGCTAGCTCCTGAGAATGACTAGGCCGTGAAGAAGGATACTCAGCGTAGAATTGCTGTAAGGTTTTGTCAGCATCATCATTCATTTTTATAATCATCTCATTCATTTTGACCATTCTATTTGGGAAATTTTCCTCCCAGTCAATTCGTGCATTTACTAAAGAAAGTTGATTATTCCAAAAAGCATCACCCTGAGCTTTTTCTCGTAATTTATGAGATAAACCGCTTATTTCTCCTTCCTCAGTAATTACAATATGCTTTGAATC
>CAYGOW010000587.1:0-1771 GCA_964351425.1 uncultured Roseivirgaceae bacterium | reverse complement strand
CAACTGGAAAACAAAATAAACCAGTGCCGCCTGTGTGGCGCCCCATTGGCTTCTGGAAGACCTTGAAAATGCGGATAAGAGCAATGGATAGAGCAAGGCAGAAACCACGTAGAACTGTGCCCGATGCATCTGATGCCTGCCCTGGTATTGAGAGATGATTGTACAAACCATCGTCAGGAAAAACCCGGTGGCCAGGGCATAAATCCATTTGAGCAAGCGTTCCCTTGAAGGAGATGTGTCGGTAGTTGGTGAGGAATTCTGCAGGGACATGACACTCACCATGGCACCAAACTGAATGCCGACCATACCCAGGAGCAAGAGTGTATGGGGTGGTGATAAAATCGTCACATCAAGTCCGTACGTATTGTGCCACCAATCATCAAAGGGGGCCGACGTAAGCATCGCGATTGCACCCCAGATACAAAATAAGGCACCAAGGGAGCCATAAAATATTCCCCAGAATTTCACGCTGCGAGCTTTTTCCGCTTCCTTCCCGGCAATCGTAGTCTTCAATACCTGAAATCCGGAAAATAACCCGGAAACCATTGCCCCCACATACATGGCCAGGTGAGGTGGCGATAAAAGGCCATCCCGGCCAATACTAATGTGCCAGCTGATGTCCCAGATTAATCCCACAATAATGCTAAAAGAAGCAAAAACAGTGGCATATACAAAGGCCGGAATACCCAGGCTTTCCGCTTTTGAAGCTGAGTGAGTATAAGAAATAGTAGAATCCATTCCGCTAAGAAGTGTTATGATTATAAGCGGATGAATATAATGAATTTATTGTAGCTATCATACCGGATAGTGGAGGAATAACAAGTATAACACGATGACTTCAAGCTTAGTACCGGTGTCATAAACTAAAAAAAGCGGAAGTCTGCCCTCCGCTTTCCTGTATCCGTTTATTAACACACTATTCCTGTACGCGAATCTTAAAATCTTGAGTACCCACCTGAAGGTTTAGGGTCGGACGACGAAGACGAACCTCAATTTCTGCAGGTCCTTCACTCGCATTTGTCACTTGAGTTTCAACCATTGCCTCACCAGCCGCGCAATCCTGGCTCAATGATACTAAATGATAGGGCTGTTCCGCTGTTGTCGGCGTCTTGGGTAACGTAAATAACCAGACTTCGATAGAAGCATCTGCCCCTGCGGTTTTGCTTACATTAAGTTGAACAGTCCCGCCATTTGAAACCTCTTCAGCAACAGGAGTAACAGTCCAAGTAGCAGGTTCACATTCAGTTGACCGGGCAATGACCGATTGACTTGATACATTTCCGAATGTATTTGTCTTAACCTCATTAAAGACATCATCATTCTTTGTAAATATCCGCTCATTATTATCAGCATCGATAATCGTTAAGCGATTCTTAGTTAATGTCTTGATGGTAAGGTCCTGTCCATCGATACGTAAAACATTATTTTCGTGCGAGTAAGGTAAGGCTTCTGTAACCGCCTGTCCATGATTGGCATAATACACGATGTAGCCATCGGTAAATTCCATTAGATCAATAGTTCCGGAAGCATCCAGTACCCAGGAACCGTCAAGTGATAAGGGAGCCTGAACGGATTCATCCTCTGAGCAGGCAATCATTGACGCGGCGGCCAATGCGACGAAAAAGAGATTTTTTAATGATTTCATAAGCAAAAAATTTATTCCGATAATCTTCGGAGATATTATTAAATTAATTTGCTTCAAATTTAACAGGTCTCGTGGCATGCATATGTTTATAACACTTATACGCGACACTCATGTATGATTTCATAA
>CAYGOW010000586.1:0-1786 GCA_964351425.1 uncultured Roseivirgaceae bacterium | reverse complement strand
AAGCTAAGGAAATAGCTGCCGTAAAAGTAATTCAATTCGCGGTAGGATGGGGGAGCGATTTCTCCCATTGCTCCGGTGAACAGTAACCAGGGGCCGTGATGGATATTTTCTTCGCCAGTTTGCATATAGGGTGAATCAGTTCCCATAAACTCAACCCGAAAAGGCCATACCTGATGATCCGTAAATGTCTTCTTTTGAAGCAAGATATCCCATACGTCTCCGCGGGATTGATTGACAGCAAAAGTCTTTTCATGTGAATGCGCTACGAAACCTTGTGCCTGTTCTTGTTGATATCCAGTTGCTGTCATTTTATGGTGGTTGAAGGAGAAGTCTGTAGGGTATGCTCAATAATTTCCCGGGGGCGATCGTGCCATACCCGGAATAGAATCCACCCAAAGGGAATCCACCAAATGAAATCATTGGTGATAAGGGTATAGATAAATCCAAAAGGAACCTGCCCTGAGAGGAAATTTACGAAGAACCCGATGGGGCCGAATATTTTTCCCAGAAAGCCTACAGCGACCACGGGCCAGTGTCTGTAGGGGTCGAATGATGCCCACCAGTAACCGAGACCATAGACACCAACGACCATTCCCATACCCTGCCAAACCATCGGGTGATTTAATGGGATCATATCTGCCATCTCGAAATAGACTTGAGGGAACAATATGACAAATGCACCCCATAAGATATTGTAAACAGCAGCAAGCTGGAGAATAATTCGCATGCGACGATCTATCGTTTTCATGCATTAAAAACCTGCTAACAACCAGAATGTTTTACCCCCAGAGATATTCCTGCGTATAAGAACTTCCCTCGATGGTCCAGAATGATCCGTTGATAAACCGAAAATTACGATTCAACGTATCGATGGTTTCCATGTCCCCATCAGAAAGAGAAATGGATGCTGCTTTAAGGTTTTCCATTAATCTGGATTCATTCACGGACTTAGGAATGACACATGCGCCGCGCTGCACCTGCCAGGCAAGTATAACCTGGGCGGGCGAACAATCATGCTGGTTGGCGATTTTGGCTAAGGTGGCATCGTCAAGCAGCCTGGGCTCATCCTCACCCTTCATGGCCGAACTTCTGTCGGTGGACCCAAGAGGGGAGTAGGCGGTCATCAATATATCGTGGTCTTTACAAAATGCCAATAATTCCTTTTGGTTCAGGTAAGGATGTGATTCTACCTGATTCATCTCCGGGACGCCGATATCCGAACGAATTAATGTATTCAAATTTGAAATACTAAAATTGGATACCCCTGCATGTCTGATCAGGCCTTGATCTCGGCAGTCGACCATGGCTTGCCATGTTTCCGTTAAGGGAATTTCCTTTATGGGGATAAAGTCGTCGGGTGACATTGGAAAGGAGGCTGACTTGGTAAGACAAATGGGCCAATGAATAAGGTATAAATCAAGGTAATCCAATTGCAAATCTTTTAACGAGGTTTTTAGAGCTGGTAAAACATCCTCTTTCTTATGATGAGTATTCCAAAGTTTGGAAGTAACGAAAAGGTCTTTCCGTTCCACATCTCCTTCTTCAAAGGCATCTTTGAATGCGTTGCCAATTTCGGATTCATTGCCGTAAACCAATGCGCAATCTATATGTCGATAGCCTTGTTTTATGGCGGTCCGAACCGCTTT
Organism: uncultured Roseivirgaceae bacterium; assembly: GCA_964351425.1. Lineage (GTDB taxonomy): Bacteria > Bacteroidota > Bacteroidia > Cytophagales > Cyclobacteriaceae > JAUILA01. The sequence goes on along the minus strand of CAYGOW010000586.1, from coordinate 140 downwards.
ATATACTTCCCCCGGAGCAGATTTCCAGGTTCCTAGCCCAATTTGGGGGATTTTATCTCCGTTTTTAAATGTTAACTTTTGCATGAATTAAAGATATGATCCTTTGCGCAGAAAACAGAAGGATTTAGTCTGAACCTTGA
>CAYGOW010000585.1:413-1796 GCA_964351425.1 uncultured Roseivirgaceae bacterium | reverse complement strand
TGGGGTGGACATGCTCGTATCGGAAGAAGTCATCCGCCCGGTTGAGCGTGAGCTGGAGAAAACCTATACCGTAAAAGACATGGGCTTATCCGAACTCAGAGGAAAAGATAAGGCTTTGCGTCTTTTCCATCTTTCGCAGTTATAATAGAGCATGATATTCTTCCCCTTGGCCATGCCTTTTTACCAAAAATAAAAATAATCACTTTCATACATAACATTATTAGGTATTATTACGTAATAGTATTAGGTATAAAAAATCTCACTCAATATGGCTACAAAAGCACTTGTTGCGGCTTCTTCAAAGCCGCTCATTCTCTCGATACTTGCTCACGGAAAAAGTTATGGATATCAAATCATTAAGGATGTAGAAGAATTATCCGGTGGCGAACTGGAATGGACGGATGCCATGCTGTATCCGGTTTTACATCGAATGGAGCGGGACGGTTTTATCAGATCCGAATGGGTAAAATTGGAGAATGGAAGAAAACGAAAGTATTATGAGCTGACGCCTCTTGGCAGAGAAGAACAAGTTGTGGAGAAGCTTCAATGGATAAAGGTGAATACTGCGCTTAACCAGCTATGGAGCGGCAAAACGGGTCTTGAACTAGGATAATTTAACACATATCACATGCAATTTAATTTGGAAGAAGCGATTGTCAATTGGAGAAAGTCGCTTTACAAACAACAGGGATTGGAACCCGGCTATATTGAAGAATTGGAAGGAAATCTGAGAGATCGGATCGAGGATTACCTGACTGCAGGGATGGACGAATCGGAGGCTTTCCAACTGGCACTGAAAAAATCAATTGGCGACCCGGAAAAAGTAGCAGATGAGTTTTTCCATGCCAGGACGAAATGGTCAAAAACTCCTCCCTGGAAAAAACGATTTGACGTTTTATTTCTACTCCCAAATTTCTTAAAAATAGCTGCACGAAATGTCTACAGAAAGCTCTCCTATTCGTTGATTAACCTGGCAGGATTGGTCATAGGCATCTTAACTGTAGCCCTGGTCATCCTGTATCTTGATTATGAATCCTCCTTCGATACTTTTTTTCCCGACAGCGAAAATATCTATCGCGTAGGTCAGTCCTACCGATCACAGGGTTACAGCGTAATTCCCTTTGATGGGTTCGATAGTGCAACCGGAGAGGCGCAAATGCAACAGATCAATGGGTTTCGTCAAATTGCAGGTGTTGAACAGGCGTGTCAGTTTAATCTTATGGACCGCCAAGCCTTCGTGCAAGTAGAAAATTCCCAGAAGACGGTCAATAAAATTCTGGAAACCAATTCGCCTGAAGCATTTATGAGAATGTTTGGGTGGAAATTTATTGCTGGTAATGTCGAGTCATTCTCAGCACCTTCATCTGCCGTACTTACCCGATC
>CAYGOW010000585.1:0-403 GCA_964351425.1 uncultured Roseivirgaceae bacterium | reverse complement strand
TTGGGATATGGAAACCATCCTGGAAAAGGAACTGATTATCAATGATAGCGCCTACGCAATATCAGGTGTCATTCAGGATATTCCGGAAAATATTCATTTTGATTTCGATTTGGCCCTGAATATCCTAAATCTTAACAACTGGGGAGCGCGTACCTATATTCAGCTTTCTGAGGCATCCGACCCAACCGATGTGTTTGACCGGATAAATGCCCAGGTATCAGCAATAAACAGACAGCTCGCTACAGACGAATTATTCAATGGATTCATTTTTCAGCCCGTCTCATCGATTCATCTGAATTCAGATCTCTTGTATGAAATGAAGCCTCCCGGAGATGTTCGTTACTTATATGCCTTTGGATTTATATCCAGCATCATCCTTCTGATTACCAGTACGAATTAAGCA
>CAYGOW010000584.1:0-1798 GCA_964351425.1 uncultured Roseivirgaceae bacterium | reverse complement strand
CTCGAAATAGGATATCATGTTGCCTCCTACCTGGAGACTGACTTCAATTTACTGATTATTAAAAAATTAGGATACCCCTACAATCCTAAAGTAGGGTTCGGTACACTGGCAGAAGATGGTAGTACCTACGTGTCAGACCTGGCCAAAGAAAGCCTCTCGGAAGAACTCATTCAAAAGGCAATTGATGAAGCCGAAGTTGAACTCTCGCGCAGGATCAAACTTTACCGGGACCATATGCCATTTCCTGATATGAAAGATCGTGAGGTCGTGCTGGTGGACGATGGCATTATAACAGGAGCAACCCTATACCCTGCTATTGAACTATGCAGAAAAAAAGGAGCTAAGAAAATTATTGTGGCGACGCCCGTAGCGGGAAAACACATGCCTGCACTGCTCAAACGACTTGCTGATGAAGTGGTAATTCTCCTGACACCAAAACGGCATTATGCCTTGTCCGATGCCTACATGAATTTTGAAGAATTTACAGATGAGGATGCACTGGCTTTCATAAAATTATTTAAGCAAGAGAAAGCTGATGCAGAAGTAAATGTAAATCGTGATGAGTAGGAAATTATAATCTGACCTAACTATCGGGCTCAATCTCAATATACGTAATGCGTTTCTCATGAGGGATCATGTAACGGATGAAGAAGAAAATCAACAGGATCGGTAAATAACCAGAAACGATTGACACGACGAGCGACCAGTATCCTTCCAGTTCATCCTGCTTTGTCACCAGGAGGAAAAGGTGTCCGTATGGATCCCCACGATAAATCAATGAGGTAAAAAAATTCCACCCAAAGTGCAGGCCAAAGGGCAACATAATCGATTTGGTTTTCCAGAATCCATAGGCCCAAACCGCGCCCATTGCCCCCGTCATAAGGGTGACATACATCATTACGAAATAGGTTGACTGATAGAGCCCGTAAGAAAAAATATGATACCCCCCAAAAGCAATTGCCGAAATCAGAATACCCCACTTCCTGCCGATTCGGTTAATCAACAGGTACAAAATAGCACCCCGGAAGATCAGTTCTTCTGTAAAGGCCGACCTTAGGTGATAGAGGACTGCTGAGAAGTATTTATCCTGGCTTGTGGTGATATTAACCGCCCACTCGGCTGATGTAACCAGGGTATCGAATCCGGCAAGTATCGATCGAATGATAAATACCACCAAAATGCCGATAAAGAATTGACCCAGGCGCCGGTCAAGAGGTAAAAACCCAAGCACACCAAGATGCTTTTTATCTAATACGTATAAAAGTCCCCATGAGAGGAACAAAATGACGATAATGCCTGCCATGCGTGAGTTTATATTCCGGGCAGAATATAAGTGGAATAATTAAAAGGCAAGTGTAAAACGATTACTTTTTTGTAATGTCATGTAAGGCCATTCGCAATGCTTCATTAAATGCGTCCGGTCTTTCGTACATCGGGAAATGCCCTGCTCGGTTAACCAAATAATTCTTGAAAAGGGGGCCGGAATAAATTTCATTAAGGCTTGTCTCATTTACAGGAATCATGTCAGAGGATATCAGCAGGAATGGAATGTCCAGTGATTGTATCTGACTGATTTCCCTTTCTGCCTGTGTAAAAGCCGCTTTAACCACGGGTATGGCAATCGCAGGATCTGCTGATGCATAGGCGGTTAAAATTTCTTCTTTTGGTTTGGCTGGACTATCGGGAGCAAACATGAATGAGGCGGCAGCATTGCGCACATTCGGAGAATAATCCACTTCCAGATAAGTATAAAATTGTTGCATTTGAGCCTTTTCTGCGGAGTCGGGCAATATTCCAA
>CAYGOW010000583.1:1210-1835 GCA_964351425.1 uncultured Roseivirgaceae bacterium | reverse complement strand
GGTCCAGGATATAATTGCCTTCATCGGTCAGAAAGGGTTCATCATCCGCCATACGGAGCTCCGGATACAAACCTGCATCTTCCAGCACTTCCCTGATCTGTCCCGTAGCAAATGGAATGGTTTCTACCGGTAACCTGAAAGCCCCCAGCCGGGGTACTTGTTTAGAACTGTCAGCGATGATCAGGTTCGTCTCTGAATAATAGGCAATAATTTTTTCCCTAAGCAACGCCCCTCCTCCACCTTTGATCAATTGCAGGTATGGGTCAAATTCGTCCGCCCCGTCAATCGTCAGATCGATCCGGTCGGCTTCATCCAGGGTAAGTATAGGAATGTCCAGCTTCCGGGCCAGTTTCTCCGTTTCGATGGATGTTGGGATGCCAAATATCTCCATTCCATCCCGGACAAGTTTACCAATTTCCTGAATGGCATAGGCGGCGGTGGAACCTGTCCCAAGGCCGATGATCATTCCTTCCTCGACGTACTCCATGGCCTCCCGGGCCGCAGAGGCTTTTTCAGTCTCTTTGCTCATACTATAAATGTAGGCAGAGAATCCTGAATTGTCTATTCTTCCTTCAGGGCATTTACAGGATTCATTACTGCCGCTGCACGGGACTGATAGCCGACG
>CAYGOW010000583.1:0-1200 GCA_964351425.1 uncultured Roseivirgaceae bacterium | reverse complement strand
AAAGTCCGATTACCATAGCCAGCAAGTCAGCCGTGATGAAGACAATCAAATTAGACACTGACAATAAATCAATGCGATACTGAAATTCTTCCAACCACCCTACGATTGCCCAGTAGGCAATGGGCCAGGCAATGATCATGGAAATTAAGATCAGGATCATAAATTCCTTTGACAGAAGCATAATGACCTGCCCGACCGAAGACCCCAGCACTTTTCGCACCCCGACTTCCTTTCTTCGTTGATCGGCCATGTAGGCGGATAACCCAAATAACCCAAGGCAAGCGATAAATATGGCCAACCAGGTAAAGCTGATGACAAGCGCGGAAAATTGCTCATCCCCCTGGTACATCTGATCAAATTGTTCGTCAAAGAATTGATATTCAAACGGATAATCTGAGTAAAACTGATCCCAGATTTCTTCCGCTGTATTCATCGCCGACGCCACCTGATCTCCCTTTATCCGGAATGATAAATTCCCCCCGGGGCCCGGGTTATAGAACATGATCAACGGTTCAATACTGTGCTTCATACTGGCGTAATGAAAGTCCTCCACTACCCCCACCACTGTACGCTCCTGATTATTTCCCAGGGTAACTGTCATGCCAACGGGCTCATCCCATCCCACCTGTCTGACAAACGCCTCATTCACCAATGCGGAGTTGTTTTGATCCGACTCGCTGTTCTCCAGGAAATTTCGGCCATCCTTCAATCTCATTTTCATCATGTCCAGGTAATTGTGATCGAATGACAGAACACTGACAATCCAGGTTTCGCTATCTTCCCCTTCCTGTACAGCCCCTTCAGGCGTCAGACCCGTCCGGCCGAATGTATTACCCGGCATATTATTCGAAATGGAGGCCAGTTCAATTCCTTCAAAGGTCTGAAGCCGGTCCCTGAAAGCCATCATTTGATTGGCAAGTCCCGGGTCACTCATTTGAAAAGTGACCACCTGGTCCTTGGTAAATCCCAAATCTTTATTCTTTATATAATCCAGTTGCCGGAAGACGAAAATGGTACCTATGATCAAGACAATCGAAGCAGTAAACTGAAGAACTACCAATGATTTCCGGAGTCCTATCCCGCGTGAACTGGAAGAAAATTTTCCCCGCAAAATCACGGCAGTATTGAAACCTGAGAGCACAAATGCAGGGTAAATACCCGCCAGCAGGCCTATAATCAGCGAGGATAATGCGATATATC
>CAYGOW010000582.1:0-1838 GCA_964351425.1 uncultured Roseivirgaceae bacterium | reverse complement strand
GATGTGGGCCCGGTAAGTACCTGAATCCATTAGCCAGGGAGCTCCCGGGGTAATCGGCTTCAATGGCAAACCAGTCCTTTCCGGGGTCGCAAAGGGAATATACACCACCTAACGCTGTTTTCCGCCAGTAGCCTCACCTGTTTCCCAGTTTATGATGCCCTCATCTCCGTAGAATATAAAGAGGGAAGACGGTCCTTCCGGCATAAACAGTTTTCCTTTTGCAACTTCTTCAGCCCGGATATCGAAGATCTCCATCCTGCCTTTGCCTTCCTTGCGCAGTATTCGGCCACGCTCCATAAACGCATTCAGATCTTTATGATAACAGGCGATATTAATGCCTTCTCTTTCAGGGTCGTCAGTCATACAAATCAATTCATTGCTTCCCTGGCGCCACACACTGAGTTCGCCTTCACTGTCATATCCCATGACGGTCGCATTCTCCCGCATCTCTTCCGGTGCAGCCAGCAAGGCGGTCATCAGTTGAATTTCACGGGAACGGTCCTGGGAGAAGGAAGTTGTGGTAATAAGTAAAAATAAAAGTGTGGTGCAAATAATGCGCATAGTGTCAATGTTTTAGGTTGGAAAAAAAGATCGGTATAATTCTTTTGAAAAACAACCAATCGTCAGGGGTTGGACATAATTTTATCCAGAATGTGGGATTTGAATTATACATTCTAAAAGAATATATTATCTTATTGGGATAATTAACCATCACTAAACTATGAACACCACCAATCACGTATTTGTCTTATTACTTGCTCTCCCGATGCTTGTATGTTCCTGCTCCTCAGGAAGTTCGGAACAGGCGGCTTCCACCGATGTTGCTGAGGTTCTTGACCCGGCCCCCATGGAAGAGTTGCCTGTGTATGGCAACCTGTTGACTATTACTACCGAACAAATGGACTTGCAGTTACCTGCAGAAATTCCTTCAGGTTTGACCACGGTGCGTTATGAAAATAATTCTACTATGACGCATTTCGTGCTATTTGAAAAGATGCCCATGGTCGATGGGGTTCAAAAGGATTTACAGAATACAAAAGAGGAGGTAGGGCCCGTATTCGGTAAAGGAATGGATTTGATCAATCAAGGGAAAATGGACGAAGCCATGGCGGCTTTTGGTGAATTACCTGCCTGGTACAGTCAAATCGAGTATTCAGGTGGTATAGGTCTGACCGGACCGTCCTCCGTTACGCAGGCCACATTCAACCTGCAACCCGGCACTTACACGCTCGAATGCTATGTGAAGTCAAATGGGAAATTTCATTCAGTTGACGGCATGGTAGCTAAATTAGTAGTCACTGATTCAGGGGTGGAAACCGAAGCCGCCTTACCGGAATCAGATGTAGTTATTGACGTCAATGAAGATGGCTTTCTGATTAAGGGTACGCCAACGGCCGGACTTCAGACATTTCGCGTAAACTATAACCATCAACAGGTGCATGAGAATTTTGTCTTGCACGATGTGAATGTGGTACGTCTGGAGCCCGATACAAATCCGAATGAAATTCAGTTCTGGATCAACTGGCTCGATCCCGCTGCTTTTCAAACACCTGCACCTGCTACTTTCATTGGGGGCTTGCAGGAGATGTCAGCCGGCAGGTCGGGTCTGTTTACTGTCCGGTTACAGCCCGGAGAATACGCACTGATTGCGGAAGTGCCCAATTCCAATCAGAAAGGTATGTTCAAAACCTTTACCGTTACTTCACCCGGAGTGGCCGGGAACTAACGGTTTTTCTGCATACGAAAGTGAGGCATTCTCTCCACAACACCCTGAGCGGATGCCTCATTTTTTATAACGACAGACCGCTATTTTCCTGGTCAGAACTACTGGCATATTA
>CAYGOW010000581.1:0-1843 GCA_964351425.1 uncultured Roseivirgaceae bacterium | reverse complement strand
ACTCTGGATCCAGCGTATCAATGCCGGAGCCCGGGCGCACGGAATGTCCTATTCTCAATTTATGGGGAATTTGAAAAAGGCGAATATTGATTTAAACCGGAAAGTACTTGCCGACCTGGCAATGAATCACCCGGCTGCCTTTGAAGCCATCATAAACAAAGTAAAATAAAGAAATTTAACCGATCTGTAGCCCTGTAGTATGATCTATACTACAGGGCTTTTTTATTGCCCAAGATTTAATCCGAGGAGACATTCGCCAAGAAAGTCATGGCATTCCTCGATGACTGTTCCATTCCACTTACCTATGCTTGCTAATCCGTTGCATGTAAATGCTTTATTAGGAATAAAGTCAGCTCCCGTTGGGTCTGCTTCAATGACTGCAATACCTGATGCATTAAAATGATCGAGCAAGGCAGCCCGCATTGTACCTGCGACGCAGCCTGAGCGCAGTTGAGGAGTCTGCCAGGTATTCTCCCGATACCAGAAGATATTGCTTTCAATGCCCTCTGCAATGGCTCCTTGTGTATTCAGGAGGATCAGGTCATCCAATGCACGTTCCTGACATTCAAAACCAGCCAGTACATAGGGCAAGGCGTTCATGGATTTGACGCCGGACCAGGGAAGAACCGGAATTTGTACCTTGGCGGAGATGCCAATGCTAATGCCACTTCGTAGAATAGGCCGCTGGAGAGGCGTAACAACAAGGACCCAGTTGATCCGATGTTCCATACTGCGATAGCCCCGTGCATCATCCGCCCGGCGCCAAATCATCAGTTTGACCTTGTATAAGTCGGCCGACAAATTATTCAGTTCAATAAGAGTACGAACATTCTCATCTATATAGTCGAATTCACGCTGAGGAATGCTGAGGCGGTACAGTTCAGCGGCCTTCGCTATTCGCTCCCTGTGGTAGCGAAGTAATGGGAGCGAGTCACCACTGAAAAGCATCGTTTCAAAAAAACCATCCCCGTATTGAAACGCCCTGTCGCGGGAAGACCAGGGGATAGGTTCGTCGATCAGATTCCCGTTAAAAAGTATTTTCATCATTCTTATTTTAATTTCGCCAACGTAAAATGGGGACTCACACGGGAAATAAACCATTCAAAATGTATCCCTAAGAATGGCCTCAATTTATGCTTAATATTGCTTTGTAAGATCTTAAAGATGGCTGAAAAAAGTGGAATATTTGATATGATCGGTCCAGTAATGATTGGCCCATCCAGTTCGCATACCGCAGGCGTGGTGCGAATTGCCCGAGCAGCCATCCGCATACTTGGAGAAACCCCTGTTGAGGCGGTAATCACTTTTTATAATTCTTTTGCCAGGACTTATGAAGGACATGGAAGTGACCGGGCAATTATCGCAGGACTACTCGACCTGAAGGCCGATGATGCAAGAATCAGGAATTCGTTTGAAATGGCTAAGGAAAAAGGCCTCACATACAAGTTCAGGTCAGTCGGAAATGCTTCCATACTCCATCCGAATACGATCAAGATTGAGCTCACGGGCAAGACCAAAACGGTGGTAGTACTTGGCGAGAGCCGAGGTGGCGGGGTGATTAGTATTGAAGAGGTTGATGGGTTTAAAGCGGGTTTTTCAGCGAGCCTGCATACACTGATCATTAAAGCAAGCGATGTGCAGGGTAGTATTGCGTACATATCCAATGTTCTGGCCAATGATCATTGCAATATCGCAACGATGAGTGTATCGCGAAAAGGGAAAAATGACCTGGCTTGTCTGGTTATCGAAATGGATTCGGGATTGCGTCCAATTTCATTGCAGTATATGAATAGCCTGGATTGGGTACAGGAAATTATTTATATCCCGGATCTTGATTTGTCAT
>CAYGOW010000580.1:0-1844 GCA_964351425.1 uncultured Roseivirgaceae bacterium | reverse complement strand
ATCGCCTACTATAACTCCCCCTATATCCAGTATGTGATTACCATCTTCATGTTCCTGGCCGGAACAAGCTTCACCATTACCTATTTTTCACTTAAGGGTAAATTAAAGCTGGCCTGGTCCAATGAAGAATTCAGAAATTATGTTTATTTGACCATTTTCGCCACCTGCCTGATATCCATATTTGTATTTTCCGCTGACTGGATCGGATTTGAAAAGTCATTCAGGGATTCACTCTTTCAGGTAGTTTCCATTATCACCACAACAGGGTTCATTACCGCGGATTATACCGCCTGGACACCTTTTGTAACCGTCATATTCTTCCTGCTCATGTTTTCAGGCGGATCAGCGGGTTCAACATCCGGTGGTATCAAAATTGTCCGTCATACTTTGCTTTTTAAGAATAGTTTGCTTGAAATGAAACGTCAGCTTCATCCTTCGGCAATCATTCCTGTTCGTTTGAATAATCAGGCCGTAAGCCGGGATATCACCTATAACGTCCTGGCGTTTATCATGATATACTTCTCTGCCTTTGGCATAGGGATCTTTCTTATCTCATTTACCGGGGTGAGTATGGATACAGCACTCGGTGCAGTTGCAACATGCCTTTGAAATATAGGGCCGGGATTGGGTGAGGTAGGTCCTGTAGATAATTTCGCTTCCATTACGCCATTTGGCAAATGGATCCTTGCCTATCTTATGCTCATGGGGCGTTTAGAGCTTTTCACGGTGCTCATGTTATTCAACATGCATTACTGGCGAAGGATATAAAAAAAGCCCTTCCCGATATTCAGGAAGGGCTTTTAACTAATTCATATATGTTCTTAAATCTTCTTTTTGCTTTCCGCCAAATCAATTACGATTGGTGAAGCAATAAATACGGAAGAGTACGTACCCACCAGGATTCCTACCAGTAAGGCGTAAGAAAATCCACGAAGTACTTCACCTCCGAAGATGAAAAGAATTAATACAACGATCAGCGTTGTTACTGAAGTGATCAATGTCCGGTTAAGCGTACTGTTAATTGCCGAATTGAAAATCTTCACGTTGTCCGAGCTTGTTCCCAACCCGATATATTCACGAATCCTGTCAAATACAATTACAGTATCGTTAATAGAATAACCGATAACCGTAAGCAAAGCTGCCACGAAGACCTGATCTACCTCAAACTTGATTCCGAATAGTCCGGCGATGGCAAACGCGGAGAAAACGAACAGTGCATCATGTATAATTGCAATGATCGCTCCGGTACTAAACTGCCATTTTCGGAATCGTATCAGGATATAAAGGAAGATAACGATGATCGCTATAATGCCCGCTTCAAACGAAGAGGTCACAATATCATCCGCAATGGTCGCCCCTACCTTCGAGGAACCAGAGATGGTAAAGTGTTTATCATCTATTTCCGCAGCATCCTCAACGTATTCGAGGTCTGTATAGGACTCCAATCCGCCTACCAGAATGTTCTTCACTTCATCATCAGCTGTATCTGATTCATCATCGACCTTGAAGGAAGTAGTCACCTTGACGATGTTGTTACCACCAAAGTTCTTGACCTCTGTGCCTTCGCCTCCAAAGGTATCAGTCAACGCGATCTTCATATTGGTTGCTTCTACCGGATTAGAGAAGTTAACAATGTATGACCGGCCGCCCTTAAAATCAACCCCAAGATTCAATCCCTGGCTGAAAACAAGACCCATTCCCGCAATAATGACAATTGCCGAAAATATATAGGCGCGTTTTCTCTTTGACATAAAGTCAATATTGATATTGCTCAGTAGATTTTTTGACAATGGGGTTGTAAAAGAGATTTTGCTGCCTAAACGGATGTTTCCTAAATCCTCTTC
>CAYGOW010000579.1:0-1871 GCA_964351425.1 uncultured Roseivirgaceae bacterium | reverse complement strand
GCGCTAAAGCTCTGGCAATTTGAACCTTTTGAAACTCTCCGTCGCTCAGTTCTGTTATTTGATTTTCAACATAATCAGTCAGTTTACAATCAGAAATAGCCATCTGAACTTTTTCGACATCTCCCTTCTCTTCAACACCAAGCCAGTTGCTGTATGGATACCTTCCAAATTTCACGAAATCTAAGACAGTCATGCCAGAAACCTTTGGAGCATTAGTTAAGACAACCGATATGAGCTTAGATAGCTCATTTGCTGATAATTCATTTAGGCTCTTTCCTCCTATCTCAATTGTGCCGTTTATTGCTGGTAACAAACCTGCTATCGACTTTAACAGTGTTGTTTTTCCACTTCCATTCCTTCCAAAAATGCAGTGAATCTCATTCGAAGCGAAGTGGGCATCCATGCTTTTCAGCACAGCTTTTTTAGCATAACCAAAACTTCCTCCCTTAACCGTTATCCAAGTATTCGTCATACGGCCGTCACAATTTTCTTCCTAATTAGCATCCAGCAAATAAATGGGACGCCGATTAGTGATGTTATAGAATTGATTGGGAGCATGCTCGAACTACCTGGCAGGTGAGCAATTAAATCCGCTAAAAGCATCATGTTTATTCCCAGAAGAATGGTTCCTGAATAAAGTGTTTTGTGATTGAAGTCTTTAAAGATCATTCTACTAAAGTGGGGCACAATGACTCCAACAAATCCAATTGGACCGCAAAAGGCCGTAGTTATGGCCGTTAATCCGCCTGCAGCCAACATAATTTTCAATCTAGAGCGATTAAGGTTTAGTCCCAGACTTTGAGCCTGGTCTTCTCCAATTAACAGTAGATTCAGTGGTTTTATCAATCCAATCGAAAGCAGAATAATAGGTATTCCGGCCATAAGCATCAACCATGCTTCGCCTCTATCAACCCCATCGAAACTCCCTAAGGTCCATATTAAAAAGGCCTTTAACTGACTTTCCTCACTAAAGAATTGAAGAATTCCAACGATTGCTAAACTCACGGCACTAAACAATATCCCGAAAATCAGTACAGTTAGTACGTCTTTCACTCTCAGAGAAATTGCGAACAGCAAGAGTAAGACTGCTATGGCACCAGCAAAGGCGGCTAAGACCAGAATAATGTCATTTGATACAGCTGCCATTGAAATTGATAAACCCTGAAGTCCCAAAACAACAATCGCAACACCGAGGCTAGATCCTGCGCTTATACCAAGTATATGTGGGCCCGCAAGTGGATTTCTAAAGAGTGTTTGCATCATAAGTCCAGAAACAGATAAAAACGCTCCAGTCACCACAGCCGCCATTGCCCTGGGAAGTCGTGAGTCAAGGATTATAATCCTCCATGCATCATTTTCGATCTCACGATAGGAGAATACTTTGAATATTTCTGACAGTGGTATTGAAACAGAACCAAGGCCAATTTCAGCTGTGAAACCTATTATTGCCAACAAAACCAAGGCCATATATTTCAGGTTATTACTCAAGCTTTCTATAGTAATACAATTGATGGTCTGGATATAATTCAGGTTGAAATATAGAAAGGAGATCTTTTAATATAAGATGAGGATTAAGTATGCCTGACTCCCAATAATCGTTCCCTGAATGCTCATTTAACCTTGCATTGTTGTTATATACCAAACCAGTTTTAAAGCTCTTAAAATGGCCGAATCTTTTATCCTGAGCTATGAGCTCATCTAGTGAGGTTACATTCGAAGGATGCAGCCAAACATCTGCATCTAGTGCCTTATCAAATACAACTTCTCTGTAAACTACCATGCCCGATACTTCATCATTGTCTGACCAGATATATTCAGCACCAGCATCCTCAAAAAATGCCGATTGAAATGATGCGCCACCAGGTTGATAC
>CAYGOW010000578.1:0-1871 GCA_964351425.1 uncultured Roseivirgaceae bacterium | reverse complement strand
ATCTGCCAATATCCGTTTTCTTTGGACATGACATACGTCGTATTAATTTTTCTGGTCGGAGTAACAAGGCTATCAATAATTTGTCCCTCGCGCTCATGATATTCGTGCAATATGGCAACATCTGGCCGTATAAAGATTACTTCAGGCTCGTCTTGCCTTCCGACAGTTGAAACAGCATATCCAGAAGCACGATGAAGATATCTTGTGAAATTAATAATTGTGTCTCTTCCATGGAAAACTCTTCCAAATGCCTGAAGCCACCTTGCATCCTCAGCCCAAACAATCCTGTTCAGGCTGTCATTATCCACATTCAAACTATTTTTATAGGTTGCAATAACCGCGGCTGTATCCATCCTCGATGGAACTGTCTGATCGATGTTTGACACATCGCTTTTAGGTTGAGTACAGCCAGTAAGAATGAATATCCCAGCTATGACAAATCCAGAACTCACAAATCTCATGATAGGTTTCCTGGTCATCGAATGATTGGCCATAGAGTGGTGTTTATTTGGTGCATACACTTGGCTGCCCGGCTCCACAGCGATTTGAAATCGCGCATAGAAGTGGCATAAGGATTCTTATTAAAGCTGTCCCGTTGTGTTAAAGTCGCGATAAAATCCATAGCAGTCAAGACGCTGAATGGAACGGTGACGATTAATTCTGGCAGTTTTTTATTCAATTTCGATTAACTCATATTTCACAGCAATTCCAGGTAATTTTTCTTCGGTAACAATTATTTCCATCGGGAAAGTATTCGGCACAAATTTGGTCAAATTTATTACCGAATGAATTGGTAATGCAATTTGGTCAGTCACATACATTTCGTAAATGGTATTTCCTAAATCACTTTCCAAATTCTCTTTTATCAAAATCAATTTGTAACACTGAAATCCACTAATTTCTTTTCGGCTATTTCTATTTTCAGTTATTCCATATTTGTGGATTTCATCAAAAAGGTCATATTTACTATAATTCACGGATCTTGATTTGTCATAATAGTATAAAATTCCGCCGTTTTTTTGAATCAAAAGATAATCACCAATTAGCTTTCCATTTTGTTTTGTATACCTCCAAATTGAGTCATTTCGGATCTCTACATGTATTTCCGTATCAGGTGATTGAGTCAGAAATTGAGTCATCTGCACTTCCTTAAGATCTTTATTCACCAAGGAATCCTTTCCTTGAGGATTGTATTGGGCATCGATTAAAGAATCCGTTTTTGATTTCAAACCCGCAACACCCTGCTGAGTGGTTAGCAAAGATTTTTTGAAGACGAATCTTGTTGGATACTTACTCTCTTCAGCAATTTTTTCTTGTGCCGAACAATTAATTGATATCAGGAGTAGTAAAAAGTACGCGATGTATTTCATTGGTACTATGTCAAACCGTACTACTAAGTGAATGAGCTTTAGCTCATGAATTGCCACCGGGCTGCTCTTCTTTCTCGTCATTGTACTGTGGTGTTTTTAATCATCCAGTAAATCAAGCTTATAGTCCGCAATCCTCATTTTTCTCCAATTCCAATACGTCTCAAAGAAATCCTCGTGAAGGAATTCGTGATGATCATCAGTGTTATCCGGTCGGTCAATTAACATCACTTCAGACCAATCCCCCATTTCAGGATCCGGATCACCTGTTCCGTCTATAATGTTAAAAAGTTCGAATAGCACAGTAGCTGAGTTATCTGCAAGAACTTTTCTTAGAGCATTTCGAAGAACTTCATTTCCCGCCAATGCTTTCAGTGAATTCATTTCCTCTTCAGTGAGACCCCCATTCGGCGGGTAGTAAATCAGGTCACTTGTTTGACCGTCATTAATCTTATTTGCCACCTCGTTCGCCGAATCCTCAATCGATTTATGTAATTGAGTGAG
>CAYGOW010000577.1:0-1885 GCA_964351425.1 uncultured Roseivirgaceae bacterium | reverse complement strand
CTGAATCGTAAACTTTACGGCGACGAGCACCAGGAAATGGTCAGCTACTATGCGTACCTGAACGACTTTTACATTACCCACGGGCTGTATGAAAAAGCAGAGGAAGGCATTTTGACCTCGATTGGAATTGCAGGAAGGGTAATGCCGGATAAGCACCTTTTCACCGCCCGAAACCACTATCAATTGGCCAGGGTTATGGCTGCTAATGACGGAATTTAATGACCTGGAACTCGGAGCGAATCCTGATGTAACGGGAGAAACCGTATCCCGTCGGAAGCTTCTGGAAATATTGAGTTTAAAAACGAAGTTGCTTCTGGAACAATACCAGGTCTCAGGTAATTCGGAAATGCTCACCTATGCCGCAGAGACAGCGGCACTAACCGATGCAACCATTGACATGTTACGGGCAGAATACCAGACACCGGAATCCAAGGAAATTCTTCTTACCCGAACGAACAGTTTTTATGAGGACGCGGTAAATATTTCACTCCTTCTTTATGAATTAGAAAACGATCCCTCATTTCTTGAAGAATTGTTCGCGTACATGGAGAAAAGTAAATCCATTCTGCTGTACGAAAGAATCCAGGGAAGGAATGAAATCGTTGAAGCCATATTACCTGATTCCCTGGCGAATGAGGAAAAATCACTCGCCCGTGATATCGCCACTTTCGAAGAGGAGCTTTTCAACGCACAGGCGGTGAATGACACCTCAGGCCTTACGGCCCTAAAAGAAGAACTCTTCCAGACAAAAAGAGCGCACGATTTTTTACTTGAAAAAATCAGGGCAGAATACCCGGATTATTTTGCCATCCGATATCAGGCTTTTTCCGCATCGCTGAAACAGACTCAGGAATCCCTACCAGCAAACACCCTTCTGATCGATTATTTCATGGGAGAAAAGGACTTGTACATTCTTGGCATTACACGCAAGAATACATGGTATGAAAAAATTGAAGGAGGGGAAAAGCTCGCCAATCAAGTAAGTCAACTGCTTTCTGGGGTCAGAAATAAGAAGTTTGACGCGTCGCTAGCCAATCAGTTATACTCAGCCATTCTTTCGCCGATTTTAAGTCAATCCGGGGAGAATGTTACCACTCTTGCCATAGTACCAGATGACATTCTACACTACCTGCCATTTGAAATCCTGCAAAGCAATGCCGATGATATTACCTCCTACATTCTCAAGGATTTTACCATCCGCTATCTTCACTCGGCTACCTTGTCAGACCGTCCCGCAAACCGGAAAGCCAATCAGTCTTCCTACCTGGGATTCTCTCCGGGCTATTCGGTAGAAAGCAATCCATTACTTGCCTCACGGTCGGCGGAAAACAGCCAAATTGCCTCTGAACTGGAAAAGCTTCCCATGGCAGCTGAAGAAATACGGCAATCTGCAAAAATTTGGAACGGGAAGTTTTTCGTAGATTCCGAAGCAACCGAATCAGCATTTAAGGTGAATGCCAGCAACGCCGGAATCATTCATATTGCTTCCCACGCCATCATTGATGATGAAGACCCCATGAATTCCCGCCTGGTTTTCTCTATGGATGCGGATTCCACCGAAGACGGACTACTCCACACCTACGAATTATATAACCTGAATTTAAACGCCCAGTTGGCCTGTTTAAGTGCATGCAATACCGGCTTTGGACAAGTGAGAAGTGGTGAAGGTATGGTTAGCCTGGCCAAAGGATTCTATTATGCCGGGGTGTCAAATATTATGATGTCCCTGTGGTCGGTTCCGGATAACTCTACCTCAGAAATCATTCAAATGTTCAATGAGGAATTAGAGAAAGGCGCAGGTAAAGCCGAAGCACTGCGCATGGCGAAATTGCGCTACCTGGAACAAGCCGACGCATATTCTTCAGAACCCTATCATTGGGCAGCT
>CAYGOW010000576.1:0-1894 GCA_964351425.1 uncultured Roseivirgaceae bacterium | reverse complement strand
TACTTGCTATCCCTTCCATGATTTTTTGATACAATAGTTTTTTTGCGCACAGGGGTTCATTCAATTTGGCAGGTGAACCGCTTCCATCCCAAATGGTGAATGAATTTGTACGTGCCGGTCATAATGATCTGGAGGCGGTTCAACAAATGCTGGAAGAAACCCCCACACTGCTCAATGCCACATGGGATTGGGGAAGCGGTGATTTTGAAACCGCGCTTGGCGGGGCGAGTCATATGGGCAACAGAGACATAGCCAACTACCTCATAGCCCAAGGGGCCAGAACGGATATATTCACCTGCGCTATGATGGGAAAGGTCGAACTGGTCCGCGGTATGATTGATCAATTTCCCGCCTTGCTTACCTCTAAAGGGCCACACGGCATATCGTTATACACACACGCGGTCAAAGGGGGGGATCAGGCGATTCAGGTTATCCGTTATCTTGAATCAAAGGGAGTTCATGAATAGCTGACAATCAGTAAAATAATTCGAGGGGGGAACGTATTTTTTTCTAACTTATACTTTCCACCTAACCAACCTTACTCATGGACCGAAGAAAATTTCTGGCTAATTCCGGTGTCGCACTGGGATCAGCCATGGCTATACCCGCCATTTCCCGCGCGGAAAATATTTCTGCAATCAATAAATTTGCCCCTGGGAGCTGGGCTTATGTCAGGGATCAGTTTAACCTGTCCCATCGGCATATTCAGATGTCCCAAATGCTATTTGCTTCTCATCCCAAACCTGTTCGGGATGCGATCCAGGACTATTTGCAGAAATTTGACGAGGACCCCGGTCTTTTCTGGGAGGAAAACTGGGTATCCGCACAAGAAAGGGTGATGAAAGCGGCAAACAAATACACCGGTGCGGCTTTCGGGGAAACGGCTCTGACGGACAGTACCACCCAGGGCCTTGGATTGATGTATACCGGCCTTAAGCTTAAAAAGGGCGATGAAATACTTACCACAACACATGATCATTATTCGACTGAAACATCGCTGGACTATGCTGTAAAACAGTCCGGGGCAACGCTTCGACGTATTGACGAATACAAAGACCCGGCAAAGGCAACCGTGGGCGAAATTACTTCGAACATTGACCGGGCCATCAATTCAAAAACCCGGGTAGTAGCCATCACGTGGGTGCATTCCTGTGATGGGGTGAAACTCCCTGTCAAAGCGATTGCGGATGTCGTCCGGAATGCGAATAATGGAAGGTCTCCTGAAGAAAGAATTTACCTCTGCGTGGATGGGGTCCACGGATTTGGGAATCAGGACGTGGATATCCCGGATCTTGGCTGCGACTTTTTCGTGGCAGGAACTCATAAATGGTTATTTGGTCCGCGGGGTACGGGAATATTTTGGGCAAAGACCGATGCATGGGATATGATCGAACCAAAAATTCCGGCTTTTCGAATGAATCCATTCTCAAAATGGCTTGGTCAGCCGGCAGGGGACATAACGTTTGCCGATTTGCATTCACCCGGAGGATTCCATGCCTTTGAGCATCGCTGGGCACTGGATAAAGCGTTTGAATTTTCCATGGAAATCGGACGTGACAGGATCCATCAACGCACCACGGAATTGTCTACCCGTCTTAAGGAAAAAATGACTCAAATTGGTAATGTGCATTTGTACACGCCGGTTGATCCTGCATTATCTGCTGGTATCAATGCATTCAAAATCGGTTCGCTGAGTGCCGCTGAGGCCGTAAAGGCCTTTCACGATGAAGGGATATTCGCCAGCGCTTCTCCCTATGCGGAAAGCTACGTTCGACTCACACCTTGTGTGATTAATACCGAAGAGGAAGTTGACCAATGTATCGAGGTTATTCAGAAACTTGCGGTCTGAATAGCAGTTGTGGTCTGAATGGCAGTAGAATAAAAAAATCCCGTG
>CAYGOW010000575.1:0-1897 GCA_964351425.1 uncultured Roseivirgaceae bacterium | reverse complement strand
TGGGGGATGGAAACGAACGCCTACCTGGAGGAGGTGACCGCCTGTCGTGCAGAAATTGCGAGACGCGGAGTGGATACCAATTTGTTTCGTCCGCCTTATGGGAAAGCATCACGGAGGCAACTTCGTCATTTGAAGGATTACAGGGTGATTATGTGGGATGTCCTTTCGGGTGATTTTGATGAGAATCTGGCGCCGGAAAAATGTTTGAAGGAAACGGAAAAGGCAACCAGCAACGGCTCCTACATTTTATTTCATGACAATGTCAAAGCCCATGACCGGCTTCATTTCGCATTGCCCCGGTTTATTGAATCCATGGTTGCACATGGCTACACGTTTAAAGTTCTTTGACGAATGTTGTTAGCCCTCATCATTCTCCAGGACATACTTATGCTCCTTTTTTTTAAACGGTCAAAGGTCAATCAAAAGTTGTCTGATGATCCGCGTGTTTCAGTGCTGGTTGCAGCCCGGAATGAAGAGGCATGCATCGAAGCCTGCCTGGAAGCTTTGGCTACACAAAACTATTCTCCGTCCAGCCTGGAAATCCTGGTAGGGGATGATCAGTCGACCGACGGTACCGCAGAAATCATTAAGCGCATGGAGAAAACCGGGGCACCTGTTAGGTACCTGGCCATTCCACAGGAGTATCACGGGTTATCCGGAAAAG
Organism: uncultured Roseivirgaceae bacterium; assembly: GCA_964351425.1. Classification (GTDB taxonomy): domain Bacteria; phylum Bacteroidota; class Bacteroidia; order Cytophagales; family Cyclobacteriaceae; genus JAUILA01. The sequence goes on along the minus strand of CAYGOW010000575.1, from coordinate 1,233 downwards.
CGAAAGTACTGGCTTATCTGGCGAAAGAGGCCGCTGGAGAATATTACCTAATCACAGATGCTGATACCACACCCAATCCCGAGTGGGCCCGGACTATGGTGCAGGCGTTATCAGAAGAAGGTTTTGATCTGGTGAACGGCGTGACTGAAATACCCGATTCTATATTCCAGGACATGGAATGGATCCATGCCCAGGGCTTGCTTAAACTATTGGCTGATTTTTGGCGGCCTGTAACCTGTATAGGGAATAATACGGGAATTACCCGGCGCGCTTATGAAGCGGTAGGTGGCTATGAATCAATCCCCTTTTCGCTCACGGAAGATCGCGCGCTTTTTGTGGAAGCGCATAAAGCAGGCTTCAGGCTCAAACAACTTAATCAGTCATCCGCCCTGGCTTCCGGCTTGCATGTTCCCCTGATGGTACCTTATCTTCAACAACGAAAACGCTGGCTGACAGGTGCGATTCAATTACCGATCGGTGTTCAGATTTTGCTTGGGTTGCAATCCTTATTTCTGGTATTGGTTGTTGCGGTGGCGTTTTTCTCGATGAAAACGGCTGCCCTGGCATTGGTGACAAGGATAGTCATCCGGATGTTTCTTTTTCACCGGTTGTTCTCGGCGATTGGACGATACCGTCCCTTCTGGCATGCCATCTGGTTTGAGTTGGCCTCCGGCATCATGAATGTGCTCGTTCTGGTTAATTTCTTGATACCCACAAAAATTAAGTGGAAGGATCGTACCTATTAATCCTTCAAAATTTGCCGATGGGTGAGCGGGAACCTCGGAAAATTATTAATTTCGTGTCCCGCATGAATCGGTGACCTATGAATTTTATTGACAGCCACGCACATATTTATCTCGAGCAATTCGAAAAAGACCGCCAGGAGACGGTTGACCGGTGCATTGAACAAGGTGTTTCCAGAATATATATGCCAAATGTCGATAGCGAAACGATTGATGCCATGTTCGAGACAGAGTTGGCCAATCCGTCTGTTTGTCTGCCCATGATGGGATTACATCCATGTTCGGTCAACAAACATTTTGAGAAGGAATTGTATGTGGTGGAAGAATGGCTGGGAAGCCGCAGTTTCACCGCAGTGGGTGAAATCGGTACCGATTTGTATTGGGATCGTTCGTATTGGCCGCAACAGCAGGAAGCCTTAAAAATTCAGCTTCAGTGGGCCATTGATTTCAAACTGCCGGTGGTCTTGCACTCCCGGGATTCCATCGATGA
>CAYGOW010000574.1:0-1912 GCA_964351425.1 uncultured Roseivirgaceae bacterium | reverse complement strand
AAAACGGAGACATCCTATTGGCACACTTTGATAATGGCGTGCCCTGGAACGAAGCGCTCAACGATGAGCCATTCCCCCAGGAAATTACTAAGACCCTGGACGAATTGAATTCATTTAAGCAGGAAGGACATAAAATCTTGCTAACGGCCACTCCAACCAATCAGAACCGGGATGGTTTGGCGAATTACTGGAATAATAACGGGACCCACCAGCCCCTGGAAGGCCCGTGGGCTTCCTATTCATTTGATTCTCCGGAGGTGATTAAGGCATACATCTCCTATTGCCATCGAATTATTGATACGATTGAACCGGATTACTTCGGCTTTGCCATCGAAATAAACGCCGGATTTTTACCAGAAACCGACGCGTTCAATTCGTACCTTATTCTGGCAGATACAGTCTACCGGAATTTAAAACAACGGTATCCCGACCTGCCGGTTTTTCAGTCCATCCAGGACCAGTCGTTTAATAAGTCGCGCCACCAACTGCTGGCACTGACAAGGGATATCCTGCCTTACACGGACATGATTGCGGTTAGCAGTTATCCATTCTGGCACTACGATTATCCTGATCAGGCAGCTGACCCTGCCTCATTTGCAGATAATTGGCTGGAGGAACTTCGCTTGCTGGCTCCCGATAAGCCTTTTGCCATCTCAGAAACAGGGTACTGTGCGGAAGATCTGGTCATGGATGAGGTAGGTATCAATGTACGCAGTAATCCCACCTATCAACGTCAATTTGCAGAAAAACTATTGCGACAAGCATCAGATCTTGATGCGGAGTTTGTTATTTGGTTTATCTATCAGGATTATGATGAACTCTACAACAAAATTCCTGATCCACCGGTAATCTTTAAAGTATGGCGTGACAACGGACTGTTGGATGGCGCAGGAAACCGAAGACCAGCTCACGACGTCTGGGATGCCTGGAAACAACTTCCTGTACAATAATGCGTATATGAAATAAATTAAGCCCATGTGCTGAATGTGGCAATGCCCGACATGTGAACGATTATTCAAAAATACCAACCAGGTACACATGTGTACCCGAAAGGATATTGGTGAATTGTTTCTGGATAAGCCCGACGAGCTGGTGTTGGCATACGATGACATTATTCAACATATAAAACATTGGAAGCCATTCAGCCAGGGAGCCTCGGTCCATAGTATAATTGTAACCAGTAAAAAGGCATGGCTGATTCTCAAACCAATGAAAAAGGAATTGGATGTGAAATTTTATACCGACCAGCCCATTGCATCAGATCGGGTGAAAAAAATAACAGAATACCGCAATAAGTTTGCCCACCACATTCGCATTTCTCATCCTCTTCAGGTAGATCAGGAAGTATTTAACCTGCTTAAGGAAGGATTTGACTATTCCATAAAGCAATGAAAGCGCGAGTAATCACCCATCGAAAACGGATTTCTTATATCCTTGCTAACCTTTTCTTTTTATCGTTCATTACTCAGCAGGCCTCCCCGTTAGCTCAATTTAAATTTTTAGAAGGAACCTGGAAGCGTGAGAATAAACCAATTTATGAAAAATGGGTTTTGTCCGGTGACGGCTCCTTACAAGGTAAGGGCTATACAAATACCGAAGATCAGATTTCTGAATATGTGTCAATCACCATAAAGGGTACTAAAATCATCTATACCGCACAGGTGCCTGATCAGAATAATGGTGAGCCCGTCGAATTTGTACTGAATACAGAGGCACATACCTACTTTTCTTTTATAAACCCCGCGCATGATTTCCCCAAGGAAATCCGCTATACCCCGGTTTCCCCTGACTCCATTCAGGTACATGTTCTGGGTGCGAGGAATGACGGGTTTTCCTTTTACATGATTCGTCAAAAGTAATGCAGTTTATTTTCCAATTACCTGAAAAACAGTATATTGAATCTGTAAAGCTG
>CAYGOW010000573.1:0-1915 GCA_964351425.1 uncultured Roseivirgaceae bacterium | reverse complement strand
TGCCCATTGGTATTTTTGGAACCTTTCTATTATTAAAAATAATGGGGCTGGCCAATGATGTGTATGCACAAATTGGGATGATCATGTTGGTAGGTCTATTGGGAAAAAACGCGGTTTTAATTGTAGAATTTGCAGTCCAAAAGCACAATCAGGGGGCATCTATCCTGGAGGCAGCTATTGAAGGAGCCAGAGTACGTTTCAGACCTATCCTTATGACTTCATTTGCATTTATCGCCGGACTAATTCCTCTGGTGGTGGCCAGCGGTGCCGGCGCTATTGGAAACCGTACGATCGGATCTGCCTCCCTGGGTGGCATGCTGATCGGAACCATATTCGGTGTCCTTTTGATTCCGGGATTATATTTTTTGCTGGCTAAGCTCGTGGAAGGTCGAGATCTGCTTCAGGGAGAAACTCATACGCCTGTATCTGAGTCGTTTGCTGATGAGCCCACGAAAGCTTCTCTATTAAAAAAGATTACCAAACTCAATGTTTTGCTGGAAATGCGAAACCGTAAAAAGTAAAAAGATGACTAATTCGATAAATAGCTATTCATACCTTTTTTTTGTTGTCTTTGTGGGATTGATGATAAGTTGCAACACGCCTCAGATAGCATTAAAGCCACTGGAGGAAAGTATACCTGATCATTTCGAGGGCCAAATCTATGCTGGAGAAAGGAACATCACAGAGATCAACTGGCGCACATATTTTGATGACCCTCAACTGACAGCACTCATAGACACTGCACTGATGAATAACCAGGAAATGAATATGGTGCTTCAAGAACTAATCATGAGTCAGAATGAGGTCTTAGAAAAGTCGGGTGAATATCTACCTATGGTAAATGTAGGCGCGGGAATTGGTGCTGAAAAGCCGGGACGTTTCACCAGAGATGGTACGGTGGAACACAGTCTGGAAATAGAAGAAGGGCGAGAATTTCCCGAACCATTAGGAGATTTCCAAATGGGTGCCGTAGCCAGTTGGGAAGTAGATGTTTGGCGTAAACTTCGCAATGCTAAAGATGCTGCACAGTTCAGGTATCTCGCGGCGAACGAGGGTAAAAACTTTCTTACGTCTAATCTCATTGCCGAAATTGCCCACGCTTACTACGAAGTCATGGCTCTTGACAACCTTCTGGAGATCATTAATAATAATGCCATCATTCAGGAAGAAGCGCTAAGGAAAGTGAGAATTCAGAAAGACAATGCCAAGGCCAATCAATTAGCAGTAAACCGTTTCGAAGCGCAATTGCTGAAGACGCAGAATCTTCAATACGATGTGCGGCAGCAAATTGTAGAGACAGAAAACCGCATTAATTTTCTGGTGGGTCGATATCCGACCACGATTGCACGAAACACCAATGGATTTATGGAGCTTCCCCTGGACTCTCTTCAGGCAGGAATACCCACTGATCTGTTGCATAACCGGCCCGACATTCGTCAGGCAGAATACCTTCTGCAAGCCAATAATTTGGATGTGGAGGTGGCGCGCGCTGACTTTTATCCGAGGGTGGACATTTCTGCAGGAATTGGCTTTCAGGCCTTCAATTCCAGCTTCCTCCTTAAACCCGAATCCATCCTATTTAACCTTATTGGTGATATTGCTGCACCGCTGGTCAATAAAAAAGCCATAACCGCAAGATATAATATGGCCTCTGCAGCTCAAGCTCAAGCTGTGTTTCTTTACGAACAGACTGTCCTTGATGCCTATACCGATGTCTTAAATCAACTCAACAAGCTGGACAACTTTTCCAACAGTTTTGTTACAAAGGAAAGAGAAGTCGAGATCCTAAGGGAATCCGTCAATATTGCTAATAGTTTGTTTCAGTACGCAAGAGCTGACTACGTTGAAGTACTCTTAACACAGGAAGAAGTATTGGATGCTAAGATGGAATTGGTCGAAACCAAACTTCAACAGT
>CAYGOW010000572.1:881-1923 GCA_964351425.1 uncultured Roseivirgaceae bacterium | reverse complement strand
TGATCCTTCTCGTTGAGATAAAATTCCCAACCGCGGTAGTCTACACCAAAATGACCGCTGTTACCAATAATAGATTTTAGTTTCCCTTTGGGTGATTCTCCGGGCTTGATCCAGGCACTTACCGAAAACGGCTGATACTGCTCAAAATTACCTACATCCTCCAGGTCAACATAATCATAGTCTTCATCAAATTGAAGTGCCTGTCCTTCTTTCCCTTCGCATAGGGTCATGGTAAGTGTCGCTACTGCCTTTTTATTTCCATCCAACAACTGCACTTCTTCTTTTTTCTTTCCTTTCTTTTTCTCCTTCTCCTTCATCTTCTTTTCCATTTCCTCCTTTTTCTTCTTCTGTTCAGGCGTAAGCGGCAGGAAAGGGACAATTTTAGGCTTCTTCATCTCCCGTTCAATTTTGTCCAGCGATTCAAAGGAAAAGGTGTGCAACGGGTCTTCTACCTCGCCATGAGGATCCAGGGAGGTCATATAATTCGCAACCTGCTCGACCATGCCGCTGGACAGGGAGGTGCTTCCTTCGAGCGAACTAATCAATACGGATAATGAATCAATCTTTTCTTTATCCCCACTGTTAAACATCAGCAGAGTCGGTGCACGGTTTTTATCCGTCATTCCCAGGCCCCGTTCTTCGACGTTGTTGAAAAATGCGGAAAGCTGATAAAATTCCTTCTGGCTAATAGGATCAAACTTATGATCGTGACAACGGGCACAGCCAATAGTCAAACCCAGGAAGGCAGTTCCGGTAAGCGCCGTTCGTTCGGCTACATATTCTACCCTATACTCTTCTTCAATAGAACCCGCAGACGCCTCGAGCGGACCCATTCGGTAAAAGGCCGTAGCGAGTATTTCATCCTTTGTGGCATTCGGACGCAGGTCGCCTGCCACCTGGGTAGAAATAAATTCATTGTACGGCATATTCTCCTTAAAAGCTTTAATCACCCAGTCGCGATAAGGCCAGACATTACGGTATCCGTCAAATGATACGCCGTGTGAATCAGCATACCGGGCAATATCCAGCCATTCCATGGCCA
>CAYGOW010000572.1:0-871 GCA_964351425.1 uncultured Roseivirgaceae bacterium | reverse complement strand
CGCTTTCCAAGAAGGTTATGCATGCGCATCCGTATCAAGCAATCGATCAACTACTTTCTCATAGGCATCCGGAGAATTATCCGCCAGAAACTGGTCCATCTCCTCAAGCGTAGGTGGCAATCCCGTTAAATCCATGGTCACCCGCCGAAGCAAATGCTCCTTGTCGGCCTGTGAGGAAGGCGCAAGCCCCTGATTTTTCAATTCAGCCTGAATAAAATTATCAACTGCATTATTTTGCGTCCATGCCTTCTCGGGTGCAGGAACTGCGGTTTCCGGTACAGGAATAAACGACCAGTGAGGTTTCCATTCTGCGCCCTGTTCGAGCCATTTGGTGATTACGGCAATTTCCCTTGCGGTCAGGGTAAGTTTTGAGTCAGGCGGGGGCATCATGTAGTCCTTATCCGTACTCATGATCCGGTGAAACACTTCACTATTGCCTGGATTCCCTTTTACAAACGCACGGTTTCCTGAGCTGAGTTTCTCAAACGCAGACTCCTCTGTATCGAGGCGCAGATTACCTTTACGGGAATTTTCGTCAGGGCCGTGGCACTGGTAGCAGCGGTCGGATAAAATGGGCTTGACATCAAAGTTATAATCGATCTGCTCGGGTAAGCTGGCATAGGCTATTTCCACCTCCTCGGGAAGGTTGGTAGAACAAGATGCCAGAAGGAATAAAGAGACCAGCGCTGGCAGCAGGCCACACTGGTAATGACGCATTTGGAGTTTCACAGTTTAGGAATCGGATGGAATTGTTCAATGTATCAAAATTCTTTGGTATTTCAATACTAATTCTTCTCTAAATGACTGAATTTCAATCCATAAATAATTCCGGCATCCTGGGTTTTAGTGCTGTCGAGGCACGGCTATTTTT
>CAYGOW010000571.1:0-1985 GCA_964351425.1 uncultured Roseivirgaceae bacterium | reverse complement strand
CTTAGTGTATAATGTGTTTATGAGAACCAATCCTCTCGCTGGTTCTGTTGACCGAAGCAGATCAACATAATTGAGGCTGGCTTTCAGGAAACCATCATCGTAGAGCCCGATTTCCTGCTGCAATGAGAGGACCTGTTCAAAAATATCAGCGGCCCGCGAAAATTCTGATTGCTTTACATAGGAAAGCGCAAGGTCATTAAGAATGGTAAAGTAATTAGGGTCGTAAATGCCCAAATCGCTTTGTGCAGATCGAGATGCCTGCTCAAGGTAGAGGGTAACTGTGGGCCAATCGTTATTTTCCCAGGCGACAGCACTGCTGTCATAGTAATTTTTCCATTCCTGGGCGTGAAGGGACAGGAAGGGCAACAGAAAGAAAAAATAAAATAGTTTCTGCTTTTTCATAAAAAAATAAGTGTCCGGAGAATAATTCCCCCGGACCCTATCCTCAAAACTTAAAAATTTTATCCTACCTCATCGCAAACCACTGATTGTACATTTTATTATAGGTTTGTACATCGGGCGCCATTTTAGAAGCGAGCGTAAAAGAGGTAAAGGCATCTGCATATAACCCGTTTTCCAGGTAGTATACACCCTTTAAAAATTCATTCAGAGCCGTCCGGTCATCGCTGGCAATTTCCTGAATTGCTTTATTGTGTAAATCAAATTCTTCTTTGGAAATCCTTTGCAGTGCCACTTTGTGAGAGTAATCCGCATCTTTTGTCGATTTGATCCACAAAATGACTGTTTCTTTGCCTTTTAACGTTTTTTGATCCAGGTCCAGATCCAGTTCATTCTGGCTAACGTAGTAAACGGCCAGTTTCTGGTCATACAGATCTGTTACAAGGATTTCAAACTCTTCAGAGGCGTCACCCGACCATGATACGATCAGCTCATTGCCAAATACTTTGGACTTATCAGGCAAGTTAAAGGAAACGTCAGATTCTCCGGCTCGTTCGACCGCTCCGGTAACCTTGATTTTCTCCCGTACATCCTGTTGACCTCCGTTCAGGAGATACTCAGCATATTTAGCGGTTAGTGAAGATTCTTTTTGTTTGTTCAGCAGCGCATTGATTTGCTGGGCAGTAAATGCTCCTTCCTGGTTAACCTGAAGGGTCTTTCCTTTTTCCGAAATGAAGCCGATGTAGGCATCCGCTGCAAGCTCCAATGTATAATTCCCTTCAATCCATGTACCGGTGACAAGTGAAGACTTACCACTTGAGTTAGTCCATTCGACATTACCACTGACGACAAGCACTTTAAGCCTTTCCTGGGCCTGTAACCCATTTAAACCAATAAAAAGCACAACCAGAACGACTGATTTGATAGCGTTTCTCATTTTTTCACGTTGTATATTCTTACATGAATAAGTCTAAAACACAAAAGGTAACTACCATAAAGTAAAATATTTATAAGATTTATACTATTTAGGATTTGCCAAACCGAAGCTTCAACCTTGTGAGTCGTCCGGCTATAGTCGTATAGGCACGTGTCAACTTGCGCGATATTGGTCCCAGGCTGTTATAATAGATCTCCAGTAAGTCACCCGATAGTATGACAGCCGTGATGATAATGGTCATGCCTAACTTCATATCGAGGTAATTGAGGGCAATGACGGAGATATACAGCAGTACCATCACCTCAATGACCTGAAACGATTTGGTAATAAGGTCATAATATTTCTTCAACCGGATATGGACCATTGAGAACAAGGTGATATTTAGGAAGGTAACTAAAAATGCGACGACAAGGCCCGCATACGTTCGGTCACTGTATTGATTGATATAGGATTCATTCAGAATCATCGAAATGATGTTGGCGTGAATAACGACCCCATACATGTCAGGATTGGTCTTGCCCGCATATTTTTTATTGAGTGGGGTGTAAAAGCGGTCTTCCCAGCTGGCATCCCCAATGTAGTCACCCATATAGCCGAGCAGTACTATTTTACCTTTAAAGACATCCGGATGAAACCTGCCTTCCAATAC
>CAYGOW010000570.1:0-2001 GCA_964351425.1 uncultured Roseivirgaceae bacterium | reverse complement strand
GCAGCCGAAGAAAACGTATTGCCGAGGGCAGTGGCACCTCTGTACAGGAAATTAACAACCTTCTTAAGCAATTCAATGATATGAAAAAGCTTATGAAGACCATGAATAAAATGGGGGGTGGCAAACGCGGGTTAGCTGCATTGAACCCGTTTGGACGCTAGGTACTAATTGAGATTAAACGTATTCCTGGCAGAAGATTCCTGCTTGAGAATATGCAGTCTGTACTTGAGCCTTTCTTTCAGGAAGTTCTCCTTCTTTGCACAATCCAGAATTCTCAGGTACAACAGCCTGTCGGGTGTTTCAAGATCCAGCTCATTCGCTATGTCATGTAAATAAATGGGCTCTTCGACCTCTTTGATTTTCATGAGACGCATATACGTCAGAAACTCAGCCAGAAATTCCTCAGAGGGTAAATCGCATTCATCCGGCAACATATACACATTTCCTCCCGGATATTCTTTTCCAGGGAATGTCTTAAAGAATTCAGTTAGCATAAAAATGCCCGTACATTTATAGAGCACGTCCGACTCACCCGTTTCGTAACTTTTTAAAACGGATTCCATCTTCATGTACCCACCTAAATTATAGGTGTTATCCCTTCCCGAATAAAGTATTCCGAATCCTTTATCCTGACTCTCGACTTCTGCTTGTAACTGTCTGTAACGTGGCTCAAATATATGAAGTGGGATATATTCTTCGCGCAGAGGTAACAGGTTAAGCGGAAAAATCGGAATCTTACTTATCTCATGCATATGGATATAACATGGCTCCTTTATAAATGTTCCGTCATATTTTACACTGAATTAGTTAATGTGTTTTACTCAATTAGTATGTAACCAAAGAGTCAATTAAAGGAGAATATTCCAGAAGTTTTTCCCGTCCCTCCAGAAAACCCAATTCGACGATAAAGGAAAAACCCGCCACCGAACCACCCAATTTCTGTACCAGGACAGCCGTTGCCTGACAGGTCCCGCCAGTAGCCAAAAGATCATCATGAATTACCACCTTATTTCCGGGAATAATGGCGTCAGTGTGTATCTCCAGTATGGCCTCGCCGTATTCCAGTTGATATCCATGACTTATGGTTTCTCCAGGTAATTTCCCTTCTTTTCGAACGGGAACGAACGGGATATTCAGCTCATGCGCCATGAGTAATCCATAAAGGAATCCGCGGGATTCAATTCCTACTATGACATCGGGCGGATTATCAAGGTAGGGTTCACACAAAGCCATTGAAATTTTCTTTGACAGGTCAGGATGCGCCAGTAGTGGTGTTATATCCTTGAATGATATCCCCTTTTTTGGAAAATCAGGTATCTCGCGAATGGTATCCTTGATGCTTTGAGTTAAATCCATGCCGAAAAATAGGTGAAAATCCCCCTGCACAAAAACAAGGCCGCCGGAATTTTACAATGAACCGTCATTTTTACCTAATTTCGCCTAAAATAAAGTCGGACATGAAGATTACAACAAAATATATCAGTGATTATCAATATACCTCCACCAATGAAGCGGGTCATTCGGTTCAGATAGATATGCGTGAAGGAGATAAGGAACACTTAGGCCCCATGGAAATGGTCCTTTCCGCCCTGGCTGGCTGTGTGGCCGTAGAAGTCTCCTTAATGGTTAAAAAGAGGCGCAAAACACTGATTGATTTGAAGATAATTGCCGGAGGTAATCGCAGACCTACGCCCCCTAGAAGCTATACCGATATAGAATTACGGTTCATTCTTACCTCTCCCGATGCAACTGTAGAAGAACTGACTAAAATTGCCACTTTGAGTCTGGAGAAATATTGTTCGGTGGCTGATTCACTAAAAGCGGATATCTCCCTGGTTTGTGAAGTAAACCGCTCCTGATTTATTTACCGAAGGCCTCTACCGAATAGTCAAGGTTTGTACTGAAAACCGGGAAACTTATTTTAATCATCGCGTAAAAGCCACGTTCCTTCACACCTGGTCTCACACCAATTTCTCCGGAATATGCCCAGCTCAATGTCCG
>CAYGOW010000569.1:0-2019 GCA_964351425.1 uncultured Roseivirgaceae bacterium | reverse complement strand
CCAGCGCGGCCCCGGGTGTGGATAGGTCATCCCAATCCGCAAACAGGGAATCAACAGTAGGATTATCCGCCCTGGTTTCATGGGTAGATTCCCGGGTTTGACATTGGATAAAAAGGAGAATCAGAACCAGGGAAAATACGGGCTTCATAGGCTAGTGCTGTTAGGGTTCAACAATATACTATAAAAAGTTGGGAAACAGATTCCAGGCGTCATTACCATGGGGATCTATTAAAACAGACCTAACTCACAAGACCGTAATAGCTCGTTTGTCAATTATACCTTGGTGAATTTAAGGTCCCGAACTCGGCCATTCCCCAGGAGGAACCCGGTGGTCTTGTTTCCTTTTCGCTGGAACCGGATAAAATCGATTCCCCAGTTAGGTGAGGTAAATACGTCGTTCCCATGTGATTTCAATTCGATGCTGCCGATCCGTTTATGTTTTATCATCAGCTTCCCGTCCTGTACTTCCACGGTGTAGTAGGTTTGTGTTTCCTCGCTGTAATACTTGCCGGAATACCGTTTCATTTCTTCCGGTGTCAGTTCGGTGGATTCCGCCTCCCGAAATACGCGGTAGGTGACATCCGGTACTTTGAGCGTCATGTAGTCCTCCTGTTCGAATCCGAAGTAAATCCGGTCACCGCCAATGACGGCGCTATATTTTGTCGGACTATGTGCTTCCAGGGCGTATTCTCCAAATGGGGTAATGACCACCAGAGCTGTGTCGGTAGCTTGCGTTTTGAATACCATATTAGTATTCATCACCCAGGATCCTGCCAGCGATGCATAATCCGATTTGCTTACTTCCGCGAGCGGAGGATGATCATCCTGTTGATCGGTCTCCTTATCTTCCAGCAAAACATTGCGCAGTTTTTCCAATACCCCTGAATCCATATTTCCCGTATTGAAGAAAACCACAAAGCCGGAATGCTCCTCAGGATACCATTCGATCATCGTGCGAAACCCGGCATCTGAACCCCCGTGACCTACCGCCTTATGCCCGCGGACGACGGAGTTTGCTTGTCCCAGACCGTATGAAATATATTCGCCCGAATTTAGCTTGTACGGATCAGAGAGTTTCTTCACAAGTTCCTCACCACCCAGTTTGTAGGTGAACATATTATCCATCCAGACAGACAGGTCTTCCACCGTGGTAAACAAGCTGGTGGCCCCGTCATTGGCGAAGTTGAGAGGCGCCTTTACATACCCCTGTTCCGTTGCGTTATAGGAGTAGGCACGATTGGGCACGATCATGGTATGGTCGTCATGTACGTGCGTATTGGTCATGCCAAGAGGCTTGAAGATGTTCTCCATGGCATAGGCATCGAAATCCATCCCGGAAACCCGTTCGACAATCCGGGCCATCAGTGAATAGCCGGAATTGCTGTAAAAATATTCGTCCCCCGGATTGAAATTCAATTCCCGCTGACCCTGTAAAAGGTTGAAGATCTGATCCTTGGTGATCACATCATCGATGCGCCATCCCGAGATCAGCAGCAGGCTCCACTGATCGCGTATTCCGCTGGTATGGCTCATCAGGTGGCGAATGGTGATGGTCGGACCGAAATCATGGATCTCAGGCAGGTACTTCCGGATGTCATCGTCGATGCTGAGCTTGCCTTCCTGTTCGAGCAGGAGAATGGCAAAGGAGGTAAACTGCTTGGAGATCGAGGCCACGTGGAAAACGGTATTTGGCCGGATCGGGATATCGTATTCCAGGTTGGCCATCCCGTACCCGTTTTTGTAGACCACTTCGCCGTCCTTATAAATAGCCAAAGCAGCCCCGGGAGAATCATTGCCGGCGTAGGCGACAAAGGCGCTGTCGACTGCCTTTTTCATATCAGCCGATAGGGTCTCCTGTGCGCTTAGATAAAGAGGGGAAAGCATAATCCAGAGGGTCAATACATACTTCATAGAGGTGGTAATTTGATTAAAACGAATTGCTTAATAAGGTACAAAAGAATTTTCAATGAGTACCTAACGATCTGACAAGTATCCGCTTAAAAAAGAGGAAGGACATTT
>CAYGOW010000568.1:0-2019 GCA_964351425.1 uncultured Roseivirgaceae bacterium | reverse complement strand
TGGAGAATTCTTCCGTCATCAGCAGGAAGCATCGCTTGGGCTGGCACACGCAGGATTTGTCCGATGGACAAGCCATTCTCTGCATCCGGATTGACAGCGGTAATGGCCGCAATGGTCACGCCATATCGCTTGGAGAGTGAATAAAGTGTTTCTTTCGGTTCAACCTGGTGCAGGATATACACCTGCCCGTCTATTTTTTCCATACCGATGGAATCTGCCTCAAATGTTTTGGCATGCAGGGAAGTACACAGACTGACCAGGATCAACGTCGATACTAAAAAAAATCTCATTTGTCTTTATGCTAAAGAATATTCAAAAAAATCATTTCGACTGGTAACAAAGATAAGATTCCCGTTATAAATGAAGAATGTATTATCACTAATTCCATTCAGGTTTTTTCCAATTTCTTTTTCAAACAGGATGTCACCTGATAAATCAAAAACATATAACCTGTTGGTCAATTTTTCATCCTCATAACAATAGAGAGAAATTATTATGCCAGTTTCCATTTCCAGGTAATCAATGACTTGTTTTGGATCAGGTAATTGATTCTTTGAAAGGAACGTTGCAATGGTTGAAAAATGCGCTGTTCCCTCTGTATAGCGAAACGGAAAAAGATCTTGTTTATTTTCTATAGGCTTATCCTTAATTGGTGGCCCGGATAGGGCTACGGCTGTTTCCGGGCTCAGCCATTCCTGGCGACCCTGCCGCTGAATATGCATCCAATCATTCTCCTCAGCAAGCAACTCAGCATCCTGCAACTCCCACTTAATCCTGCCTGTCTGACTATCAAACCCGGTAAGGTCCTTCGTTCCTGCATTGCCATCCGACCCATACGAGCGGGTAATAAAAATAGACTCGCGACCGGATATCAACGTACTCCACCACGCCATCCCTTCCGGAACTACCTTCTGCAAGGGGCCTCCTGGTTGATAGCGATGTACATATATCCTGGATAATTCCTCGTCTCTCTCTTCAATCAGCAGATCCTGTGTGCCCAAACAAGGCACGATGCGCCAGATACGATGTTCGAATGAATGCGAAAAAATTTTGTGAAGCTTCTTCAATCCCTCATTTATTCGTTTCTTTAGTCTAATTTACTGATTTGATATGCGATTCTTCTTTTCCATACTGATTTTTTCCACGTTCATGTTGTCACCCTCCTTTGCGCAGGATAAACCGAAGGTACTTGTACTGGAAATCATGGATGATATAGACCCTTCCATGAACCGGTATGTCGACTTGGGGCTCAAGGAAGCGGAAGATATGAACGCTGACTATATAATCGTTCATATGGACACCTATGGCGGAGCAGTGATTGACGCCAAGGACATAGTAGAAAATTTATTAAATACCGAAATTCCGGTTTGGGTATTTGTTGACAAGGACGCGGCCTCTGCTGGTGCCTTGATATCCATCGCCTGCGACAGTATTTATATGGCCCCGGGGGCGAGCATCGGGGCAGCTACCGTGGTCACGGCTGACGGGGCAGCGGCACCTGACAAGTACCAGTCATACATGCGAAGTACCATGCGTTCCGTGGCGGAAGAATCTGGCCGGGATCCAAGAATCGCAGAAGCGATGGTGGATGAGAATATCGAAATTGATGGTATCACCGAAGCAGGAGAAGTCATCACGTTCAGCACGTTTGAGGCTATTGAAAATGGCTTTTGTGAAGCGAAGGTGGAGAGTATCCCTGAGATACTTGAGCGAAACGGAGTAAGTGACTATGAAATAAGCACCTTCAAGCTGGGCGTCACGGAAAATATTATCGCATTCTTTCTTAACCCGGTCATAAGCGGCATCCTAATCCTTTTAAACATTGGCGGCATCTGGTTTGAATTACAGACCCCCGGGGTGGGCTTTCCGCTGGCAGCAGCCGTATTCGCGGCTATTCTGTATTTCACCCCCTATTACTTGAACGGGTTGGCAGAAAACTGGGAAATCATTGTCTTTTTTGTAGGCATAATCCTGATTATGCTCGAGATATTTGTTATCCCCGGATTTGGTGTTGCCGGC
>CAYGOW010000567.1:0-2030 GCA_964351425.1 uncultured Roseivirgaceae bacterium | reverse complement strand
AGGGGTATAATGATTTAGCCATTCTCTGTTATCTATTCCATCAAATATAACTTTGACCAGCCTGTATGTGCAAACTGTTTTGGTTTATTCTATAATATATACCTTTGCGCCAATGAAACTAGCCAGGTTAAATGATGGTCCGGAAATATTTCACACCTTACAGGGTGAGGGAAAGTCTATGGGGATGCCCAGTGTGTTCGTCCGGCTCTCCCTATGCAACTTGCATTGCACATGGTGCGACACGGATTATACCTGGAACTGGAAAGGCACGCGGTTCCGTCACGTTCGGGATGCGGAGCCGGGATATAGCAAATTCGATCAGAAAGAAATGATCCTTGATTGGCCCGCCCAAAAAACAGCGGATAAAATTCTTGGATTTAACTGTCCGAATATTGTGATAACCGGTGGTGAGCCACTCATGCAGCAGAGGGCGCTGGAAGAACTGCTCACACTACTCCGGTCGGTTCAACCGGGGCTGCATATTGAGATCGAAACGAATGGGACGTTGCAACCTTCGTCCATACTGGCTGAGTTGATCGATCAGTATAATGTCTCCCCAAAACTTGAAAATTCCGGAAATAAGACATCACTGAGGGACAAGCCGGCCGTTATGAGCTTCTTCAGCAAAGACCCGAAAAGCAATTTTAAATTTGTGGTAGACACACCGGAAGACCTTCAGGAGATACTCGGCCTTGTTAAGAAATATTCAATTTTACCGAGACAGGTCTATCTCATGCCACAGGGTACGCAACGAGAATCGCTGGTGGATAAGAGAAGCTGGCTGACTGACATCTGCCGGGAGAATAATTTTAACTTCACCGATCGGATGCACATCCATCTTTTCGGAAATAAGCGCGGGGTTTAGCGCAAAGTCCCTTTAAATTCAATCTTAATTTTCAACTGAAATTTTTCGATTACTTTGAATACCTCCCGAAGAGTTACTTGTTCAATCTGAGTCAGTGATTTGGGTTCGATCAGGTTGTTAGGCTCCCCCTGGCGGCGAATGATGTCTTTGGCCTGACGCTTGAGACGCAGTGCCATCATGTAGTAATAGGCCTGACGTAATTCGTGGTATTCATCCTTGGTAAACACATCCATTTCATAGAGTTGTTCCAGTCTCTCCCCGGTATTTGTATTAAAAATCCGGTACTTCAGGGCGTAAACACGCACCAGGTCCACAATAGGTGTCATGGCCCGTTTGATATTCAATACCTCCTGCTCCCCTTTGGCGAATGTCTTGATGTTCTTTCTAAAGAAAGTCAGCGGGGGCTCATACTGCAGGGCGTTGTTTGCCAGCTGGTAGAAAAACATAGACGATGGCTTCTCCAGCTTTTCATGGAGGAAATCCCGAAGATGATCCATCAGCGAATTATCCCCATAAATATAACGACAATCAAAAAACGTGGTGAAATTCATGACCGATTCTGGCTGCGCTTCGTTGATCCACGTCTCGTAATTTTTCTGCCAGTGGGAAAGGGAATGATTCCACTTGGAATTTTTTGCCATGAAGCCCCCCGTACAATAATTAAATCCCACGAAATTCAACTTCTCACTGATTATATCTGCCAGTTCGAGGAAGTATTCCCTGACTTTAGGATCTTTTGGCTCAGGCAAATCTTCATAAATCAACGCATTGTCCTGGTCTGTCTTAAGGGTTTGCTCCTTGCGGCCTTCACTTCCCAGTGCCATGAATACGAAGCGACAAGGGGGAGGTCCTTTTTCTTCAATGGAGGATTCAATGATTTTTTGGGCAATGGAATCCGATACGGATGTCACCAGTTGGTTGACAATCTCGGCGCGCACGCCCCGGCTCAGTTGCTGGTACACAATATCCGGTACCCTGTTCCATTTCCGCCGAAGTTCTTCCATCGAAACAGCCAGTTTGACGGACTGAATAAATACAAAAGGAGAAGAGGCATGGTCGGTTAATAATTTATTACGACTTACCACTCCGGCATAACCACCGTCGGAATTCTCAACCAGCAAGTACCTGATCTTGGCTTGAAACATTAGCAGGATAGCTTCATAAA
>CAYGOW010000566.1:0-2030 GCA_964351425.1 uncultured Roseivirgaceae bacterium | reverse complement strand
ATGGAGAAACCGATATGGATATAACGTTTGAGGTTATTATTGATGAATAGGGCTGTTTGACCAGTTAAAAGAATAAAAAAGGCGCTTAAGGCGCCTTTTTTTGTACTCTTTCGAAGGTAGACTTTTGATTATTGAACCGTTCCCGGGGGTCGCTTGCGTCGCGAATTTCGGCCCACCTTTTCATAGATAAGTTTCTGTAGACTTCTATGGATTTCTCATTCACATACGCCAGAAGAAATCCATTTGATCCATCGCAACTGGCATAAATGAGTTTCCGGGGGGACGAGTAACGTGAGATTTCTAGTTCTTCGCGTACACGAAAGCTGGCGCTGAGAATTTTTTCCGCCAGTTGTGCTTCAGGAATCTGCAGAGTATCTAAAACCGCACAATTTGTATTCTCCGGACCCATTTCAAAATTATGCTTAACCTGTGCATACCCAAAGGAGGGAAGGCTGAGCAAGATTCCGACGATCAGGGCTTTCATCCTTTAGAACCAACCGGCTATTTCATATCGGAAAGGCCATGGTATACCGATTAGGATCAGGATTAGACCGATAAGGTAGAAGACAAGAATATTGCGGAACTTCTTTCCTTCGTCAATCGCTCGTTTGGCACGGCTATATCCAATGGTAATTAGCACAATGGCCAGGATCATAATGGACAAATGCTCGACCAGAAAGAATCGAAGGGTCTCATCTTTCATGGATTCAGCTGAAAAGATTACCAGCGGACTTATGAAATAGAGAATAAGTCCGAGGATCAATTGCAGGTGCGTAAATATAAGCGCCATTAATGCCAGCCTTTTATCCCGATTGGTGAAGGGCCGGGAACCGTTGGTCTTACCAAAGGAATTGATAATGGCAATTATGAGCGTTAACAGAACGATCCATCGTAGCCCGGAATGTGTATGTACTAGTAGTTGATACATATTATTTATTCTTTTTCGATTTTCATGGATTCCGCCATTTTTACTGCTTCGTAGGCATTGATAATTCCACCGGTAATGGAAAGCTCACTAAACTCAACCAGGTCTTCTTTGCCCGGGCGGCGGACTTCGAGGTTATCAAATTTCCTGGATGATTTTTTCAATATATCCTTTACTTGTGAGGCATTCAATTCGGGGTAGTATGACATTAATAATGCAGCTACACCTGCCGTGGAAGGTGCGGCCATACTGGTGCCATTATAACTCGCATAAGTATTCCCGGGTGTCGTGGAATAGATATCTACCCCGGGGGCAAAAACGTCAACTGTATTCTTCCCGTAGTTGGAGAAATCACCCACCATTTCTTCATTGGCACCGCTGGAAGATGCGCCTATCTCCAGCCAGGTGGCAGCTTCTTTGCCCGAGCTGTACCTGCGGGTAGGGAAATTATCCTTAGTGTCAATGTCTTTTGAGCTATTGCCTGCCGCATGCACCAGCAGAACCCCTTTATCTTCGGCGTACTTTACCGCTTTATCTACCGCTTCTTTGTACGGAGAATAGGATTTTCCAAAACTCATATTAATGATTTGCGCTCCATTGTCAACCGCATAGATAATGGCGTTTGCCACATCCTTATCACGTTCATCACCATCCGGAACGGCACGTATCACCATAATCTTTACATTATCAGCGACGCCCTGCATACCGAGGTCATTGGAGCGATTGGCCGCAATAATTCCCGCTACGTGGGTACCGTGACTTGGGTCATGTCCCTTCACATCATTGTTTCCATAATATTTTTCATACGGATCGCTGTAATTGTCACCGATTATACTTCTGGGATCAAAATTAACATTGTAGGCGTAGTTGACCTGATTGCCAAAATATTCAACAGCATCCTGCAATTCGGCATCAATGGCATTGAAATCTGCGTCAGCCCCGGCATTTTGAAAGATCATAGCCGTCAGATTGCGGGCTGCCAGGATTGTTGAATCAGAAGTATTCACATCCCTGAGATCACTCATTGTGAGGGAGTCGACCCCCAAATAGGCCTTTATGAGCGTGTGATAGCGAAGCACATTGTCTTTGAGCTGCTTATAAAACG
>CAYGOW010000565.1:1237-2100 GCA_964351425.1 uncultured Roseivirgaceae bacterium | reverse complement strand
TCGTCCACGCAAAGCAGGTGGAGCTATTTCGGCAATGTACATAGGGGCCAGGATGAGGGATGTACCTACGCCGAGTCCGCCTATCATCCGCGCAACCACAAGAAAGATGAACGTGGGGGCGATGGCGGATAAAATCGCTGATATGGCGTAGAGAATGGCGGCGACCCGAAGAACTGTACGCCGGCCATACTTATCACTCAGGGGGCCTGCCAGCATCATGGCCAGGGTGGCAGTAAGTGTTAATGATGCCACGGACCAGCCAAGTTCAAGTTTTGTTAGTTGGAATTCAGGTTCTATGAATTTAACTACGCCTGAAATGACAGATGCATCGAAGCCCATCAGAAGACCGCCCAAGGCAACTATCAGCGCAGTCATGAAGACAATGTAGGTGTTCTTTTTCATCGATTTTGGTTGAATTGAAACGTGAGTGGTTGGTTTAGGAAAATGGTCAGACAAGATACTAAAATTCAAATAATAAACGCTTACCCGAATTAATCGATAGGGTTGGGGCCAATTATGCGTCTTTCAGAGAAGACAGAATAGGCGGATTTATTGAAATTACGTATCTTTTGTCCGCGTTCAAGGAGCCGTGCCTGCCGATCGGCCATGCCTCCTGATTACAAAAAACAAAGCATGGATACCCCTTTAAAAACCGCTTTTTACGCGATCGAAGAAGCGATCAAAACCTACCGGAAGTTTGCCCAGCATAACATCAGTAAAACAGGCGATACCATTACCCTGGACCAGGCGTTGATTCTGATGATCATCGATGAAGGGGATGAATTATCTCAAAAGGAAATTGCTGAAATTCTTTTTAAGGACAACGCGTCCATGACCCGAATGATTGAGTTGATGGTAAAGAA
>CAYGOW010000565.1:958-1227 GCA_964351425.1 uncultured Roseivirgaceae bacterium | reverse complement strand
CCGGATCCTAATGACAGGCGGCGCTTCAGATTGAATCTTACTGAACAGGGAAGGAAGACGTTGAAGAAACTGGTCCCTGTTGTAGAGGATAACCGGAAGACGGCGTTGCACGGAGTGAGTGAGAACGAAATAAAGGTCCTGGTTGAGGTGCTGCACAAGATTACCGCCAATTGCCGGAAGGAAGGGGAAGCAGGTTTGACAACTTGAGTGAGGCCGCACCCTGAGGCGTAATGTGATTCAATTACCTGAAGTATCTTCTTGAGTTATTC
>CAYGOW010000565.1:0-865 GCA_964351425.1 uncultured Roseivirgaceae bacterium | reverse complement strand
TTTTTGAAATCTGTCCTTCACCTGGCGGTCCATCCACCATCGATCAGCATGATTTCCCCCGTTATTAACGAAGCTGCATCGGACGCCAGGAATACCACCGCACCGGCCACTTCCATGGGCTGCCCCACACGTCCCAATGGAATCCTGTCAATAACGCCCTGGCGGAATTCGGGGTCGCTTAACCAGGGTTCAGTACCCGGGGTTTCAATGAAGGTAGGCGCCACCGCATTGACATTGATTTTGTATTTTGCCCATTCGGAAGCGAGGTTCTTTGTCAGATGATTGACCGCGGCTTTGGTCATGCAGTAGACCGACTCGTCCTGAAGTGCTATAAAACCGGCTTGCGAACTCATATTAATAATTTTCCCCCCGCCCTGGGCAATCATGAGTTTACCGACTGCCTGGGAGGTAAAAAAGGTAGCCTTGACATTGAGGTTCAGTGTTTCGTCATAATCTTCCTCAGTCACGTCTTCAGCAGCATTGGGTGGGGCTATGCCTACATTGTTCACAAGAATATCAATTTTGCCGAACGTGTTTTTAGCTGTTTCCACGGCCTCGCGGATTTCTTTCATCGAAGACACATCCATCTGCAGGCGCAAGGCACGACGGCCAAGCCGTTGTATTTCCGCTTCCACATGCGCTGCACTTTTTATGTCCCGCAAACCCAGCGCCACATCGGCACCGGCATGGGCCAGCGCCAAAGCACACGCCCTTCCAAGACCACGTGCTGCACCGGTAACCAGCGCGACTTTTCCTTCGAGACTAAAGTTAGGATATGGGATATTTTCGGACATTGGATTCAGGTTTTCCGGTAAGTTAAAAATATTTGCCTTATTCTATAAGGCTTCGCTGGACGGATAATTAA
>CAYGOW010000564.1:0-2102 GCA_964351425.1 uncultured Roseivirgaceae bacterium | reverse complement strand
ATCATCGATTCAGAGCGGGCCAAACTTAACGATGTGATTCAGTCCGGCGAAGTGGTTGTCCTTGAAGATCCCGATAACGGAACAGGGAGGATAACAGCAATAGCGGATGTTTTTGGGTACCGGAAGCAGCAAATTGAACTGGATTATCAGCGATTGTTTGACAATGAGAATGTTAATAAACTCTCGGATTATTATGTGATCTTCTTTGATCTTGTGCGCTATCATAAAGGCGATGTTGCCATTATGTACAATGTCTACTTCTTCAATGACGCCGCTGTCATGCGTCCGGAATCACGGTATGAAGTAAACAGCTTACTGCATATGATGCAGGAAAATCCTGAATATAAAATCCGGATACATGGTCATACCAATGGAAACAGGGCGGGCAAAATAATCAGCCGTACAGAAAGTGATCCGTTCTATGCCCTGGCAAATACAAACAAGGAAAAAATGGGCTCGGCCAAAGCGCTTTCACGCGAACGTGCTACGATTATCCGGGATTATCTTGTGGATAAAGGAATTGATCCTGATCGAATGGAAGTAAAGGCATGGGGCGGCAGGCGAATGCTATATGATAAGAATAGCGAACAAGCCAAAAAGAATGTTCGGGTAGAAATAGAAATTTTAGAAGAATGAATTTCTCGGAGTTTATTGAACTGATCCTTGTTGCCGCCTTGTTCCTGCTTGATTTCATCACCTTGCGCTGGCTTTATGAGAAAGATCGCCTGGATACCCCGCCCAGGCTCATTCGCCATTACCTGTTTTATCGTCAGCATACCCTATCACGATATTTCCCATCTATCGGATAAAGACAGCCTCTTTTTTTAGCCGTTTACTTGATATATCAACCATTAGTGTAGTTTACTAAATCCACTTACGAATAGATTCGTATAATTATACTGGTCAAACTCAAAATGGATTATGTTACGCAACTATCTCCTCGTGGCACTGCGCGGTTTAAGAAGAAACCGAAGTGCCTCTGTTATCAATATTATTGGCTTATCCATCGGACTCAGTTGTTATATGCTGATCCTGGTATATGTCATCAATGAAACAAGCTACGACACCTTTCACAGTAAGGCAGATCGGTTATTTCGGTTTACGACCATTGATGAAGCACTGGGTGTTAGCAGCAATAATGTAGCTATCACCAATCCGCGAATGCCTGCAGCGGCCCGTGAGGAAATCGCTGAGGTACTGGATGCTACCCGGATGCTGGAACGGGGCAGGATACGACTGGAAACCGGGGAAGAGGTATTTTATTCGGAGAATGCCAAGTCGGTAGAAAAGAATTTCTTTGATCTTTTTGACTATGAGGTTTCGCCTCCGGGAGCCATTGAAGCGTTTCATAAACCCCGTAAAATGATACTTACCCGTCAAATGGCCGAAACGATCTATGGGCCCGGGCAGGGTCTGCACCAGGTCCTTACTTTCAATGATGATGAATGGGAAGTAGTAGGGATAATGGAAGATGTGAAGGAAAATACCCACCTGGCATTTGATGTGCTTCTTTCACTCTATCCTACTGAAGCAGATTCATCGCTTGCGCAATACATGGACTCCTGGCAGGGGTTGGGTATGGTCGGGTATGCCGAACTCGATAGCCGCGAGAGCGAAGTACGAGTGGAAGAACGTTTGAGTGAATTGAAGGCGGCCAACGACGTGCCTGATTTTTGGGTACCTCAATTGCAAGCCGTTACGGATATTCATCTTGGCTCCACGGATATTCTATTTGACTTTTATCATGTCAACCGGGGGGATCGTGTCTACGTATATTCGCTCACGGCCGTGGCGATATTCATCCTGTTGATTGCGGCATTTAACTTCATGAACCTGGCTACCGCCAAATCATCCACGCGGGCAAAGGAGGTGGGCATCAGGAAAGTTCTCGGCGGTTCGCGTGGTACGCTGATCCGGCAGCACCTGGGTGAATCCGTCATCATGGTATCGATTTCTACACTGATTGCCCTGTGCATGGTCATGCTGATCGCACCGCAAATCAATTTAGGCCTGTCACAGTCCCTTGGTGAATTCTTGATCGGAAAGCCTTATATTCTTGGATATATCGCATTATCCTCCCTGATTATCGGGCTGTTGTCGGG
>CAYGOW010000563.1:1649-2104 GCA_964351425.1 uncultured Roseivirgaceae bacterium | reverse complement strand
CAGGAGGTAAAGCGTCTTTCGTCGGGTGAAATTGAAATTACCTATGGTGCGCTTTATCCCATTCTGTATAAACTGGAGAATGAAACGCTTCTCAAAACCGAACAGGAAATCGTTGATGGAAGGGTCCGCAAATATTACTCGCTGACAGAAAAAGGGAAGGAAGAAGCGAAGGAAAAAGTAGCCGAACTGGAGCGTTTTCTGGAGGTTATCCGGACAATTATTTCACCTAACCCAAGCTTATTGGCATGGGGGGGTTAAGCGAAGCGCAACAAAAAACGATCCGCCACTACCTCGATGATCAGGGAATAACTTATAGTCCACTAAAAGAGGAGTTACTGGATCATTTACTTTCGGATCTGGAAAGCCGGATGAAACAAGGCGAAGACTTTGAAAGTGCATGGCATGAAATGACCGGACAAATCGCACAAAATCATTTGAAAACAATAGAAATAGAA
>CAYGOW010000563.1:0-1639 GCA_964351425.1 uncultured Roseivirgaceae bacterium | reverse complement strand
TGCAGGTCTTTCCCTGGCCATATTGGGGTTCGCCGCTTTGTTTAAGGTCTTGCACTTACCCGGAGCTGGTGTACTGATGGTGTCATTCCTCGTTATCACCTCATTAATCTTATTGATTAGTACGGGAATTAACGTAAATCAACACCGTGAAAAACAGGGACGCCTTTTCCTCTCGCTGGTAGTAATTTCACTGGTGCTGCTTCTTGCCCACCTAACCTTTAAAATCATGCATTATCCGGGAGCCAATGTCATGGCCGGTGTCTCCATAATCATGATAGCGATATTATTTCCAGCCCTCTCCATTTATTTTTACCGTTCCACCGGAACGCTTAAAAATCACGTCATTCTTAATCTCCTCAATCGGAATGGAAAGAAACTGGAGATCATTGCCGGGGTGATGGTAGGATTCGGGTTACTGCTCAATTTATCCTCATGGCTAACAGGACAAAATCAACTTATAGGAGTTATCTTCTTTGTTCTTACCATAATCTGGATCGGATTGTATGCGTATAGCTTTAGCTGGCAAGCGTATTTAGTGAAGGATACCCTTGACCATAGTACCAAAACAGCACTGCTATTCCTTTCGAGTGCTGCCCTTATCATGCTACTAATACCAGTAATTCCAGGTATCCCTGCCACCTTGCGGACACTAACAACTTTCCTTGCCCCATCCATCTACATTGGAATAATGCTTTATTATTATATGCATTATTCGGAGAATGAAAACCGGTCCGTACTGGCAACCTTTTGTGGTATTTTTCTGCTATATCCCTTACTCATGCTAACAGCACGTACCGGAACATTCGAGCTATCACAGACCCTTCTGACATCATCTGAATTCAATATGAGTTGGCTGGGATTTCTGTTGGTTATGTTGTTGGCGTTCCGAAAAGACCGCTTCTTTCGGGTACTGGTCATCTTCATGATTGCCATGCATATGATTCCGGGGTTTTAGAGTGAATTGAACATCAGGCCAGCATAAATCCAGACGTGATCACTGATCGGTAGGACAGGCAACAAAAAATTTCCTATCTTCGATCCAACCCGATTATTATAACCTGCATGGATCTGAAAATTTTCTTTTCCCCGCTTGATGAAGAATTATTCTCCCACATCAAGGCGTCCAATAGTTTTCTTAAGAATATCAAGGCGAATATTGATAAAATGCCTGATTACCGGGGGGCTGATATCGCCATCTTTGGGGTAGAAGAAGAACGCGGAACAGAAATAAATATTGGCACTGCGCAAGGCCCGACGGCTATCCGAAAACAGCTTTATGCGCTGAAGAAGGGCTATGGTGCTTACAAAATTGTTGATTTGGGTAATCTCCGCCTTGGGCATGATCTGGACGAGACCCACGGACGGATCAAGGAGGTATGTCAGATCCTGATCGAACAAAATGTTATGCCGGTGATCCTGGGTGGGTCCCATGACCTGGATTATGGCCAGTTCAAGGGCTACGAGGGCATGGAAAAACTGATCAGCGTTCTTAATGTGGATGCATTTCTGGATATGGAGGAAGGCATCGATGCCCCGATGAACATGCATCATGTCCATAATATTCTCATACACGAGCCAAATTACCTGTTCCACTATACCCACCTGGGCTACCAATCCTACCTTGTGGATCAAAACCTGT
>CAYGOW010000562.1:0-2112 GCA_964351425.1 uncultured Roseivirgaceae bacterium | reverse complement strand
AATAGTCCCTGCACTCCGGATTATTCTCCAATAATGCATCCAGCGCATCTGGCATGGATGTCTTTTCTTTTACAATGGTTTTAACGTCTTTCTCATGGCGCACACGCATGGCAGACCATGTTTCATCCAGGCTGATCATGGCTACAGGCTTGTGATGAAGGTCCTCCAGTCGTTTCCAAATTAAGTCGCGGTCAAGATTGGAAGTTAGTGAGCTGCTTTTTTTCGGATAGGCAATCCAGCGTTTTCGGTCGTCTCGGGGATTCAGGAAGGCATCAAATGAACTGTTTAATTCCTCCATGGATTGCGTAAAAATAAGTTCTAGGTCATACGCCTTATCCATTCGTTTTGAATCAAATGAAAATGGCAGGGAAAATTCTGCCGGCTTGCCCAGCACAAGACATTGGAAGTTTTCTTTATATTGTAGTTTCCGTATCAGTGCGTCCATATTCTAAAATTAATAATAATGAGAATAATTCTCTCCCTCAGCCTGGGCTTTCTTTCTTTGGTAATGGGTTGTTCATCTTCTGACCCAGCAGGGGAATTATCCGGGAGTACGCCGACTCCGCCGGGTAAGATTCTGAATGTCGCTTTTGTCGTTGTGGATGGGGTGTATAATTCCGAACTCGTGGCGCCTATGGACATATTTCATCATACAATCTTTCATACCGAACCGGCCATGGCCGTATTTACAGTGGCGCCGGATTCCGGAATCATTACTTCGTTTGAAGGCCTGCGGATTTTGCCGGATTATACGATGAATGATCCCAAGCTACCTGAAATTGATATTTTGGTCGTACCCAGTGCCGAAAACAGTATGGGGAGTGATTTGCAAAATGAATCGCTCATCAACTTCGTTCAAAGCAAGGGGAATGCGGCTGATTACGTAATCTCCCTCTGCGACGGAGCCTTTGTCCTTGCCAAGGCGGGACTTGTTGAAGATCACATATCCACGACCTTCCCGTCTGATGTCACAACCTATCGCCAACAGTTCCCCAGCCTTGAGGTGGTAGAGAATGTGAGCTTTGTTCATGACAAAAACCTTATTACCAGTGCTGGTGGGGCAAAGTCCTATGACCCTGCTTTATACCTCTGTGAACTTCTGTACGGACGGGAGGTGGCATTGGGGCTGGCCGGCGGATTGGTCATTGACTGGGATCTGGAGAATATTGATTACCTGGTGGCCGACTAGTCCTTAAGCGAAGAATTAATTTTTATATCCCCGGTGAGTGTTTTATGAACGGGGCACTTATCTGCAATCTCCAGTAATCTCTTTCGTTGTTCCTGACTTAAGTCGCCGATCAGTTCGATTTCACGTTCAATCACATCTATTTTTGATGCGCTATCCGGACAAGCTTCGCAGTCTTTTTCGTGAACTTTGTCATGGGCAAGGTAAATTTTGACTTCTTCCAATGGCCATTTTTTCCGGTCGGCATACATGCGAAGGGTCATCCCTGTACACGTACCCAGGGCGCTTGACAAATAATCATAAGGAGTCGGACCAAGGTCAGATCCTCCCACAGATTCGGGCTCATCTGCCAGCATAATATGGCGACCCGCTTTTATTTCTGTTACATATCCCTCGTTACCGGTCCTGGTAATGACTTGTCTTTCAGATTCAGGCAAGGAGCTTTCAGTTTTTATCGAGACATACCTGGTAGCCCAGGCAGCGATGACTTCTCCGACATAAAGTGAATCAGCCTTATTGCTCAGCAGATGATCGGCTCCGTCCAGGGAAATGAAACTTTTTGGGTGCATGGCGGCATCATAGATTTTTCTCGCATTGACAACGCCTACAATTTTGTCCTGGGGCGAGTGCAGGATGAGTAGTGGCAAGCCCAAAGACTTGATCGTATGTTCAGGTGAGCGGTCTTTTAGATCTTCAATGAATTGACGTTTGATAGGAAACGGACGGCCACCTATGCTTACCATAGCTTCCCCTTCTTCTTCAATTTTATCTACTTGATCTTCTATGAGGTGCGTAACGTGCTCCGGATCTGCAGGAGCTCCTATGGTGACCACTGCCTCTATGGATTTAATTTGACCGGCAGCCATGAGCACCGCGTCGCCGCCCAGCTAGTGACCAATTAAAATAGATGGCGCCTTGTAGGATCC
>CAYGOW010000561.1:0-2122 GCA_964351425.1 uncultured Roseivirgaceae bacterium | reverse complement strand
GTAAAATAGTAACATATTCAATCAATAGCTATTCGCCGATAGAAACTTGTTAACCTAAATGAAGAATGGAATAAATTGAAGCCAAAAGTATCATGATAAGGAAATCAACTACCAGGGATACTTAGTACAAATAGAATCAGTTGGTCACCGGAAAAGACGAATGCACATTCTCTCCTTAACTGTAAACAGTCGAAACGTTTTCTTTTCCCGTTAGGTGAAATTGTTTTGGAAATACCGGTCGGACACCTGAAAACGAAACTTATAAATTCGCCTACGGATAGTTAAATTTCATTACCTTGTATTCCGCCTATTCAAATGAAAATGAAATCCAAAAAAAGCCCCCTCATATTCTACTCTCTTGCTGCACTAATGATGATATGCAACGCATGTGGTCAGCAAGCAGACCAGAAATCCCCATCATCTGAATTAACTGCCCTCCGCGCAGAGATTGAGGCCCGGGATGTATTATTCTCCGAGTACTTTGCGAACAAAGACTCTGTGGGGTTGGCGGAATTTTATACCGAAGACGGATCGCTGGGGTCGATAGCCGGGCGTGACAATCTCATCTCCGCCTGGAACGGGATGATTCAGCGTGCTTCGGATAGCGGGACGCCGAAGGTAAAATTCATTACCAACGGGATCTCCACCGATGGGGAATTGGTCGCTGAACTTGGAGCCTATGAATACATGGACGATTCGGGCGAAGTAAAGACACGGGGCAAGTACCTCGTCATCTGGAAAAAGGAGGATGGAGAATGGAAAATATACCGCGACTGGGGAATATGAGTGGCATTTTTCAGGCAAGTCGGCTAATCTTCTATCATACAGCAATTCTACTGGTATCTGGATGGACCCTTTCCGTCGGACAGCAATTAAAGGTCGGGACCTGGGAGACCATCTTCAATGGAAAAGACCTTACCGGATGGCAAATAAAGATCACCGGTTGCGAAGCTGGTGATAATTACCTCAACACATTTCAGGTCCGTGACGACAAACTGATCGTTTCATACGACAACTACGAATCCTTTGATAACCGATTTGGGCATTTGTTTTATAAGGAGAAATTATCGCACTTTAAGTTGCAGCTCGAGTATCGATTTACTGGCCAACAAGTGCCGGGTGCCCCGGAATGGGCGTACCGAAACAGCGGCATTAAGTTTCATTCCCAGGCACCCGAAGACATACCAAAAGATCAGACCCTGCTTGTCGCCATTGAAGCGCAGCTCCTGGGTGGAAACGGCACAGACGACCGTCCGACAGGCAATGTCTGTACGGCAGGTACTCATATTGAAATGGATGGCGAACTGGTTACACAGCATTGCATTAATTCTTCTTCCCTAACCTACCATGGCGACGAGTGGGTAACCATTGAAATTGAAGTCCACGGGAATGAACAAGTTATCCATCGTGTGAATGGCAATGAAGTTTTAAGATATGAGAAACCGCAGTTGGACGATAGTGATTCCTTTGCCCAACAACTTCTGGAGGACGGTGTTCCGCGTATGCTGCAGGATGGCTACATCGCACTTCAGGCCGAAAGCCATCCGGTGGAATTCAGGAACATTCGACTAATGCGATTGCCCGTACCTTAAAGTTGTCATTTTACATGAAACAACAATTGCCCATGCGATTAAAAATAACCTCAGTCAACCCATGCCAGGAACACCTGTCAGAAAAAACATCTAATTAATGATGACCAGTCGATCCCAACTGATTCATCAACAGACCAGCAACCTAAACACTCTCCAATGATAAAATTCTTCCGAAAAATCAGACAAGACTTAGTAAGTAAAGGGAACACCGGGAAATACCTGAAGTATGCGTTGGGTGAAATCGCACTGGTGGTCATTGGTATTTTAATTGCGCTCGGCATAAACAATTGGAATCAGGAAAAGAATAATGTAGCTCAAGCCAGAAAACATTTGCAAACCATCTTGCTGAACCTGAAAGATGATGTTGCGCAAGCTGAAGATCTGATGCGTGAAACACAAACGACATTCGAATTCACCAACACCCTTTTGGGACAATTCAAAACGTTACTGCCCGTGGATAACAACATGCAGATGGATTGAATTTACCTGATGTACGAACGGAATCTCGAGGTAAAGAAGAGTGGGATTAA
>CAYGOW010000560.1:0-2133 GCA_964351425.1 uncultured Roseivirgaceae bacterium | reverse complement strand
CCATCCAAGTCCTTGTTCCTCCATAGAGGCACCTGCAGGCTCGCGGCCTACATATTTGGTTGGATCTGCAGCTCCGTGCGTTTTACCGAATGTGTGTCCACCGGCAATCAGCGCCACAGTTTCCTCGTCATTCATGGCCATACGACCGAATGTTTCACGGATGTCGTGGGCAGCAGCCTGTGGATCAGGTTTTCCGTTAGGTCCTTCCGGGTTTACATAAATAAGACCCATCTGAACGGCACCTAATGGATTTTCCAGTTCGCGGTCGCCTTCATAGCGCTTATCTCCGAGCCATTCTGCTTCAGACCCCCAATAAACGTCTTCATTTGGTTCCCATACGTCAGCCCGGCCGCCGGCAAAACCGAATGTTTCAAAGCCCATGGACTCCAATGCGCAGCTACCCGCCAGAATCATCAAATCTGCCCAGGATAATTTCTTGCCATACTTTTGCTTGATTGGCCAAAGCAACAGACGCGCTTTGTCCAGGTTGGCATTGTCCGGCCAGCTGTTAAGCGGAGCGAAACGCTGTGTTCCAGCTCCCCCGCCGCCGCGAACAGCGGCGATACGATAAGTGCCGGCGCTGTGCCATGCCATGCGGATAAAGAAAGGTCCGTAGTGACCATAATCGGCAGGCCACCAGTCCTGGGAATCCGTCATGAGATCATACAGATCTTTTTTTACGGCTGCCAGGTCAAGTTTTTTAAATTCTTCTGCGTAGTCGAATCCTTCGCCCATTGGATCGGAAAGGGAAGAATGCTGACGAAGAATGCTAAGGTTAAGCTGATTAGGCCACCAGTCCCGGTTTGAAGTACCGGTTCCCGCAGTAAATTTCAGCGAACCACCCATAAACGGGCATTTGCTTGAATCATTTACGTCCCAACTTTTATTATTCGATGCTGGGTTTGAATGTGTGTCATTTCCCATACTTGATTGGATTTAAAATGTGTGTAAGATTTTGTAACTACTAATTTACAATAATCCTGAGTTATATAAACCAATTTAAGCATCACTTAAAATTATAGTATTATCACCCAGATTTATGAATTGATTTTGACGTGAATAGCGTGATTTTTGAACCTTATTTGATCATGAAACGTACGGACCAAATGATGCAGGTCCTGACAAAAAATTTATACTCTGCACAAAGCGCTGACGGGCTTGAAATTTCTTAGAGTTGATTTGTTTTGCGAGGTAACTGGTCAGGAAGATTCAATTCATATACATAAAAGGGATTATCACACGTAAATTATTTTTACTACGCTCTCAAGTATTTTCTAAAAATAAGTAGAAATACGCCGGGCTTTTTTTTAAATTGATAGTCTGGAGTAACTGTACCAACTTATGAGCACTTTCAATCTTACTATTAACGGCGAGTCAAAACAGGTGGATGTTGCGCCTGATACCCCCATTCTTTGGGTATTGCGTGACGAACTCGGCCTGGTCGGAACAAAATTTGGCTGTGGGATCGCCCAATGCGGCGCCTGTACTGTACACCTCGAAGGCAATGCCGTTCGGGCATGTTCCATTCCTGTATCGGCGGCGGAAGGAAAATCCATTACCACCATCGAAGGCCTTTCGGAAGACGGGGACCATCCGGTGCAAAAAGCATGGCTGGAAGTTGATGTACCTCAATGCGGGTATTGTCAGGCCGGGCAGATTATGAACGCGGTAGCGCTACTGAAGCGAAATCCGAATCCGTCTGACCAGGAAATTGAATCGGCCATGGCAGGCAATATTTGTCGCTGTGGTACTTACGTACGTATCAAAGAGGCCATCAAAAAAGCGGCTGCAAATGCCTAATTAAAATCCCAAAAACATGACATTAGTTAAAACACATTATAATCGCCGTTCATTTCTTAAAGTCTCCACGGCTACCGGCGGCGGTCTGCTCATTGGTTTCAACTGGCTTACAAGTTGTACGGCTCCGGCAACCGAGGAGGCGGCGGGTGTCGCGATACCGGATGAATGGTTTAAAATCAACGGATACATCAAGATCGGAAATACCGGGATGGTAACGATCTATTCTCCGAATCCTGAAATAGGGCAAAATGTCATGACTTCTATGCCAATGATCGTGGCGGAGGAACTGGATGTGCCCTGGGAGAATGTGGTGGTCGAACAAGGCATGCTGGA
>CAYGOW010000559.1:474-2136 GCA_964351425.1 uncultured Roseivirgaceae bacterium | reverse complement strand
TCCATGGTGGGTTTTCATGTTGGTACGACGTATATGATTAGAAATAAAGGCGTTGCGCCCTACATATCAGGAGGTATAACAACGCGGTTTGCATTTGATATCAGTTCAGAATCATATCACTATAAAAATTTGGATGGAACCATATTTATTACCCGTGCGAGTGATAATGTTGAATTTAAAGAAGTGAGCAGTGGCTTTACACTGGCAGCGGGAATTCAGTTGCCACTTTGGGCAGGACATCAGGTCAGCCTGGAATTATCCAATGATTTCTTATTTGAGAAAAGTGCCCCTGGCTTCAGAGGTATAATTTTACGTCTTGATCTATGAAGAAAGTCGTTGCCATTTCATTTATAATTTTTTTTCTGGGTTGCACAAGTGAAGAGTTACCTTTTCCCAAACCATTCTCTGTAATCGAAACTTTGGGACATTCTGAGTTAGATGACACAGGAGTCACTCTATCAGCTAATATTATTCGCCCAGGGAATAAGCCTCTTCTTGAGAATGGATTCCGGATCAGTCAAAATGAAAGATCATTTTTTGTGCGATCAGATTCTGTCCGTGAAACAGGAAAATTTTCAATCCGCATTACAGGTGATCTTGTAGCCGATAAAGCGTATGAATACCGGGCATATGTCAAAACGGAAAATCAATATGTATATGGAGAGAGCCGCATTTTCATCAGCGAAGGGGTAGGTGAACCTCAATTCAACTCAATTACTCCTACATTAGTTGATGTAGGGGATTTAGTGGAGATAAGGGGGACAGGTTTCAGCAATGTGAAGGATGCTAACAGAATTTTTATCTGGGATACAGAGGCTGAAATTATTTCATATTCCCAGAATTCAATAATATTTAAAGTTCCCAATCCTGTTGAAAGGTGGGGAGAAACTCCCGTTCGTTTACTAATCAACAAGGAAAATCATTATTCTATTCAAAAGTTAACGGTTATAGGGCCAATCATAACGGGTAGCTCACCTACCAAAATTTATCAGGGTGATACATTGTCGATTTTTGGGAAATATCTGGGAAATACAAACGATCGCCTTTTGTTTGGACAAAATGAGTTTGATGATATCATTAGGAATGATACACTGATCAAATTTCGAGTACCTGCCTTAAATGAATACAACGTATACGATGAAATCAATAAATCGATTAGGATCATTGTTGATAATAAAATCACCTATCATCGATTGACAGTACAGCCTGATTGGACCAAGCAGTCAGTGACTGGTCTTCCATCTTTTTCAAATGAAATTGTCTTTGTTATCAGTGATGAGGCGCATGTTGTCTCATCTGGAAGTATCTACAAGTTGAATGAGAACACGTATACATGGCAACATTATACCAGCTTGCCGGACGGGTTGATAAATCGTATTCATCTTATTGAAGATGGGGATCGGATTTTGGCCATTGATGCCAGTAATTCTGGCGAAGTGTGGGCCTATTTCCCCGGAACTTTTACCTGGAAACAGCTCCCTGATTTTCCGGTCAATGGAATCCTTCATGAGAACTTTAAAATTAACGGAGTTATTCATGTTCTCAATGAATCTGGTCAGATATTCAAATTAGACACGAACAATGATCTGTTTTTACCTCAAGGAAATTTTCCGGAATCATTGAATAATATCAACACGACATGGATTGGATATTATCAACAGA
>CAYGOW010000559.1:0-464 GCA_964351425.1 uncultured Roseivirgaceae bacterium | reverse complement strand
AGGGCAATCATTATCTCACGGTGACAGGCCGAATTTATAAGTATGACGCCTCACTGAATGAGTGGGTATATCAACCCATGCAAGAATCATTTAGCTATTTGGGTCGTTATTACGACCTGAAAAGTGCACGATTTCTTTTCATGATGGATGGCATTCCACATTTTGCTATTGGAAAAGGTGTGTTTCAATTTTTCCCTGAAGATGACATCATTTTCCCCACAAGCTTTTATAGAGATGGAGTAAATGGTTTTGAAGTGAATGGAACTTCTTATATGTACCAATCCAATCGGCCTGAATCACTTTTCAGATACAAATAATCAGAATAACCCTTATCCCAATTACTTGAACAGATTGGGCAAGCACCTGGTTAAGCCCTGTTATTACCAAAGAGCAGGGCAGACAGCAATGTAAATTATCCCATTACATATTATACATGGTAGAAAATCCCTGATCTACGGATACCG
>CAYGOW010000558.1:0-2142 GCA_964351425.1 uncultured Roseivirgaceae bacterium | reverse complement strand
CAGTATAACCATTCTTGCCATAGAGTCATCCTGCGACGATACTTCCGCTGCAATCATTAAAGACGGTAAAGTACTCAATAATATTGTAGCTACGCAATCCGTACACCAAAAATATGGGGGTATTGTCCCGGAATTAGCCTCCAGGGCTCATCAACAAAATATCGTGCCAGTCGTTCATCAGGCCCTGGCCGAATCGGGAATTGACCGGAGTCAGCTTAGTGCCGTAGCTTATACCCAGGGGCCTGGTTTACTCGGGAGTTTACTGGTCGGTTCAAGTTTTGCTAAAGGGATGAGCCTTTCGCTTGATATTCCGTTGATTGAGGTTAATCACATGGAGGCACATATTCTTGCTCATTTTATTGAGGAACCCCGGCCGGTTTTTCCCTTCCTCTGCCTGACGGTTAGTGGCGGTCATACCCAGCTTGTGGTGGTAGAGGACTTTCTTTCAATGAAGGTAATTGGGGAAACACTGGATGATGCGGTAGGAGAAGCGTTTGATAAGTCAGCCAAACTCATGGGATTACCTTATCCCGGCGGGCCGCTCATCGATCAATATGCCGCTAAGGGAGACCCCACGCGATTCAGGTTCCCTCCGGCGGAGACCGACGGCCTGAGTTTTTCATTCTCCGGGATAAAAACGGCGATCCTTTATTTTTTACAAAAGAATGTGAAGGAGAATGAACATTTCATTCAGGAGAATATGGAAGATATTTGTGCGGGGATCCAGGCCAGTCTGATTGACATGCTGATGCAGAAGTTGGTGTTGGCGAGTGAACAAACCGGGATTCGTGAAATTGCGATTGCAGGAGGCGTTTCCGCCAATTCCGGATTACGGGCGCGATTAGGCACGGAGGCAAAAAGCCGGTCCTGGAATATCTATGTTCCGGCGATGGAATATTGCACGGATAATGCGGGCATGATTGCTATGGCGGCTTATTATAAGTACCGGGCGAAAGACTTTGCCGGCCTGGACA
This sequence comes from uncultured Roseivirgaceae bacterium, assembly GCA_964351425.1. GTDB lineage: Bacteria > Bacteroidota > Bacteroidia > Cytophagales > Cyclobacteriaceae > JAUILA01. The sequence continues at coordinate 1,168 of CAYGOW010000558.1, read as the reverse complement.
GTACACCTTCCGCCCGATTAAAGATCAACCATGAAAACGCATCTTTGTAACGTATCAGATATTCGCGAACACAGCTTTGTCGTAGCCAGTGAGGATGTCGCTGCTTTCCAGGGCAAGGTCGTGCATCCGGTATGTGCAACATTCACACTGGCCAGGGAAATTGAATACGCTTCCCGGATTTTCGTTTTGGAAATGAAGGAGGACAATGAAGAAGGTATTGGAACGGAATTGTCCATTACCCACCTGGGCCCCGCTTTTCCGGGAGAAGAAGTATCCATTGTTGCCACTTTAGATCAACTGACACACGAAGATGTCATTTGCTCCTTCGTTGCCCGTGTAGGTGAGCGTTTGGTGGCCCGGGGAACTACCGGTCAGAAGGTCTTTTTGAAAGAAAAAATCAAAAGGCACTTTTCACGGATATCTGCCGGGGATCAATAGCGAGGAAGGATTTCAGCAGGATGGTTCTTTTTGCTACCTTTGACAAGTATGAGTGGAAATAAATCACGTTTTTCGAATACTATACAGGTGAAAAACCGGCGCGCCCGCTATGAATACGAATTTATTGATACGTATGTAGCCGGGGTGGTTCTAAAAGGCACCGAGATCAAATCGATCCGCGAAGGTAAGGTTACGCTCACCGATGGCTACTGTTATTTCAACAGCAACGGAGAATTGTTTGTGAAAGGAATCAATATAACCCCGTACAGCCAGGGGTCCTTTTATAATCACGAGGCAACCCGGGAGCGAAAACTTCTCCTGCATAAGAAGGAGTTGAAAAAACTGGAGTCCAAAAAAAATGAAAAAGGGCTCACCATTGTTCCTACGCGCTTATTTATTAATGACCGTGGATTTGCTAAATTGGAAATTGCCCTAGCCCGGGGTAAGAAGATCCACGACAAACGTGATAAGATCAAAGAAAAGGATACACAACGTCAACTTGACCGTTTGAAACTTTAATGGAAACAGAAGAGAAAGGAATTTGCCGGCTTTCCATTGTGCCGGTAAGAAAAGATCCGGCGGATCAGAGTGAAATGGTTACCCAGCTACTCTTCGGAGAGCATTACACAGTGCATGAACAATCAGAAAATAAGAAGTGGTACCGGATCAACATTTTTTATGACGGATATTCCGGGTGGATTGATCATCGTCAACAAACGTCGATCACCCA
>CAYGOW010000557.1:323-2150 GCA_964351425.1 uncultured Roseivirgaceae bacterium | reverse complement strand
TCTGCTGGCAGTCGTTTGTATAAAAATGCATTCAATAATTTCCGGCCGTACCAGGAACCACTCCCTTCATCCCCCAAAATATAGTCCAGTGCCGGAACCTCCTGTCGAACAATGTCGCCATCAAAATAACATGCATTGGAACCGGTACCCAAAATGGCTGTTATCGCCGGTGTGCCGTCATACGTGGCCAGTGCCGAAGCAACTATATCGTGGTTCACATAATGGTGCGCTTTCGGGAAAAGAGAATATAGGGCTTTGACCACTACTTGTTGCCGGGGCTTACTGCCACACCCGGCACCGTAGATGAATATTGCGGTGAGATTTTTAGCGTGTTGAAGGAGATCCGCTGATGAGGATAATATGGACGCTATCTCTTCCTGGTCGTGGAATAAGGGGTTGATGCCTCGTGTACTGAATTCGGCTACCCGGGAAGAATCATCCAGGATTACCCAATCACATTTTGTCGAACCACTAACGCCAATGACAATCATATTATATTGCTAAAATTTTAGCAATGCGCAAGGCTTCTGCCTCAACCTCCTTCGGTGCATGCATAATATCATCAAACTTGTTAAACACAATTTGACCATTTCGAATACCCACGATCATATCTGTTTTATCCGACAGAAGGCCTTCCACCGCGGCAACGCCCATTTTACTGGCCAGAACCCGGTCGAAATACGTCGGGGCACCTCCGCGTTGTAAATGACCAAGAATGGTCACTTTGGTTTCATAGTAGCTGTAGCGCTCCTTCACCTGTTGGGCGATCTCGAGCGCATTGCCGCTCTTACCGCCTTCTGCCACGACAACCAGGCTGCTCTTTTTGTTATTTCGCGCCGTTTCATCCAGTTTTTCAACTAACTGTTCGATCGTGGTTTCTTCTTCAGGAATAATGATAGCGACCGCGCCGCCGGCAATTCCACTATTGATGGCAATATTCCCGGAATCCCGGCCCATGACTTCTATAAAGAACAGGCGGTTATGGGAAAGTGCGGTGTCACGGATCTTATCAATGGCATCTACAGCCGTATTGGTAGCCGTATCGTACCCGATGGTAAAATCGGTACCCGGCAAATCGTTGTCAATGGTGCCCGGTATACATATGACAGGCATTTTGTATTCTTCGTAAAACTTGTGGAGCCCTGTAAAGGAGCCATCCCCGCCAATACCGACTAATGCGTCAATTTTTCTCTCCTGAAGGCTTTCATACGCTTTCTTCCGTCCTTCTTCCGTTCGGAATTCCTGGCTTCGTGCTGACTTGAGAATGGTGCCCCCGCGTTGAATTATATTACTGACGGATCGGGCATTGAGCTTTACCAGGTCATTTTCTATCATTCCCTCATACCCCCGGTATATTCCATATATTTCTTTGCCGTAATATATACAGGTCCGCACCACCGCACGCACGGCGGCGTTCATTCCCGGTGCATCTCCCCCTGATGTAAAAACAGCAATGTTCTTGATTGACTGATTCATTGATTTGATTGGTTCAAGCGAGTAAAAATAGCTGAAAGTTATGGACGTTGGAAATTTGAGCCGCCTTAATTGAGAAAACTCTGCAATGCAAACCTTTGCAGGGCATAATATTTTCCTTTAATCCAGTAAAGCACCCTTGATTAATAATTCTGCAGTGGCCGGATTGGTGGCTAACGGAATATCATGAACGTCACAAATACGCATCAACATCTGTACATCGGGCTCATGCGGATGCTTATCCAGTGGGTCCCTGAAGAAAATAACCATGTCAAGTTTCTTTTCTGCTGCCATGGCCGCTATCTGTGCATCTCCTCCCAATGGTCCCGAGAGTAGTTTATTTACCGAAAGACC
>CAYGOW010000557.1:0-313 GCA_964351425.1 uncultured Roseivirgaceae bacterium | reverse complement strand
CCCTGCATTTTGCAAATGACCGCCGGTGGTTCCGGTGGCAACCAGTTCTACTCCCATTAATGCATCTTTATGTTTTAAAAGAAAGGCAACCATCTCTGGTTTCTTTCCATCATGGGCAATTATAGCAATTTTCATAGCGTACCGTTTACACAAAGCTAATTGAATCGCCTGCAAATCACGAACCGCTGTCCGATTTTCTTAAAACAACCGGATGAGTTGGGATTGCCCTTCCCGGATAGTGATTTCCTTAACCGAGGTGTATTTGCTGCCAGGCGCTTTATTCGCACGGAACACTACCTTGTAATTACCAGGT
>CAYGOW010000556.1:0-2164 GCA_964351425.1 uncultured Roseivirgaceae bacterium | reverse complement strand
CACATGGAATATTGCTATAGCAGAAGGAATGAACCCACCGGGTGGATTTGATCCATTTGGCGCTGACCGGACATTTACCGGATTGGTTGCAGGTGAGTATACTATTCTGCTTCAGGATGAAGGCGGATGTATTAAAGAAATACCAGTCATTGTGGCGGCACCTAACCAGGTACAACTGATTGCAGATGTTGATGCAGCCGACTGTTCGATGGACGGTCGTAGCGGTGAGCTCAACATTCAGGTGACCAATACGTCGCAGGTACCTGGCCCGTATGATTTAATTGTAACCGCTTTAACCGGAGCGGATGCCGGAGAAATTGTTTATGCCAACGCAACCTGGAGTGGAGCGTTTATCCGCTTCGATACCCTTGTCTCGGGTAATTATGAGATCATGGTTACTCCATCGGATGCTAATTTGTGTCCTTTGACGGTGGAGCGTGAAATAACAGGCGGACCGCAGCCCGTATTTTTTGATTATGAGTTACGTTGTGCGCCCGCTACATCAAATAAGGAACTTCTATTGACGAATATCCAGGGAAATGAGGGCGAGTTGTATACCCTGCGCGTGTTTGACAATCTGACGTCTGCTTTGGTGGAAGAAGTCAATTTCTCTCTGAACATCGGGGATCAGTTCCTAATATCCAATTACTTATTCCTGACTCAAACCAGGGAATATCGCTTGCGACTTGTTCAATCTCCGGCCATATGTGCGGGAAGTGAAATACGATATGATCATCCGAATAATCTGGTGATTCCTACCCAGCTAATGGCCCAGGTTGGTGAAACAACGAAGTCTCTGCCAGACCGTCCGACCGGTACATTGCAGGTAATTAATTTCACTGGTGGTTATCAGCCGGATGATAATTCATTCCCATACCTGACCTATATCGAGATGGATTCGGCAGCAATTCCGGGACAGTCGTTCAGCGCCGGATTTGATACGGTACGACTGGATCAAAACCTTGATTTTGCGATTCTTTATGAAGATTTACCAGCGGGTCGTTACCGTATTTTGGTTGCTGATCAACTGGGATGTACCCGCGAGCTTGTCGGTCGTGTGCCGCTGGATACAGATATATTTATTCCGAATATATTTACTCCAAACGGTGATGGGTCCAATGAAACCTTCTTTATCCGTAACAAGCCGGACGGTGAGGTGAAACTCATTGTTACAAACCGGTGGGGTAAGCAGGTGTACTCTTCGAACAATTACCAGAACAACTGGGATGGTGGGGACTTGCCAGAAGGCGTCTATTATTACCTGATTGATACCGGAGAAAGCAGTTACAAAGGGTGGGTAGAGATCCTGCGTGGCGTCAGGCCATAAAGAGCATTAGAGATTACAGAGAAAATCCATTGTATCAACCTGGTCTGCATAATCCCAAAGATTTGGCAATTGGGTTTGTCCCATAGCCAGGCTATTCGGATACCAGCCTCCGTTTGATACAATACATTGAATTTTCTCCTGATGCGTGGCGATAAAGTCATTCAACTGTTGTTCGTGCTCGTATTCCTCGTAAAACAGGACAGATATTGGCGAGACAAGGGTTTTACTTTGATGCAGCAGCAGGAAGCCGTTATCATAGTGCGGTTCGCTATTGACCAGCAGAATGGATTTGTTATAATCATAGTTGTTATGGTACTTATTGTGATCCATAACAGTGTGATAGGAGGCAATTGCTTCATATAAAGGATCGAATTTATATCCTTTCGGCACCAGGAGCTTTGATACATTCCGGCAGCCCAGTCCATAATAGGAGAATATATCTTCCCCCAGGCTTTTCAAATCCAGCGCAGTTTCATCACCTCGGATTATGGCGAGCGATGACCTGTTTTTACGAATGATATTCGGATATTTTCCGAAATAGTGGTGGAAGTAGCGCGCCGTATTATCACTGCCGGTGGCAATAATTGCATCCACATCCTTTAACTGATCGACCAGAATGATACGGCTTGATAGTTCCGGTGAAATATACTTGAGTTGTTCGAGCAGGAATGATAGTAAGACAGTATCCTTGGAGCTGGTTTTAACTACGGCGATATGTCCGGATACCAGGACAGCAATCAAATCATGAAGTCCTACCAGGGGGATATTGCCTGCCAGTACGAGGCCGATTCGTTTCGGACTTTCAGCAGGGGAGTAGCGAGATGACCACTCCTGTAA
>CAYGOW010000555.1:0-2188 GCA_964351425.1 uncultured Roseivirgaceae bacterium | reverse complement strand
AACGGATGAATCACAAACGGTTAATTTCACTACGGTGGGAACCTGGTACGATTTCTTTAGCGGAGAATCAATGGAAGTGACATCCGGTTCGGTCGAAATGACGCTGAAGCCCGGAGAATTTCACGTGTACTCCGACCAACGCGTGTCGGATGGTTTTGCCAATGTGGTGGAAACATTTGATGTTCCGGTAACTATCACTCCATCGCCGTTTACCAAGGACCAGGAAATTACGATTCGATTCGATGCCACCAAGGCAAATCCTGCTGGCACAGAAGGATTGATCGGAGCGGCGGAAGTATTCATGTATTCCGGAATTGTAACCGAACCAGGGTCGGATAAGACATTGACCAACATTGTGGATGGGGCAGCCGGCCAGATGACAGCTGTGGATGGAGAAACCGACGTGTGGGAAATAACCCTTACACCCTCGGCGTATTATGGCACTTCAGCCGAAACGGCGATTTATCGCATCGGCATGTATTTCCGAAATGGTGCGGGAGACAAATTGGGGAAAGGATTCAGGGGAGAAACAATATTCGTAAACGTGCTTATTGACGGAAATATGGTGACCATAACGCCGGCAGTATTCTCACAAGCAGATGAAATTACGGTCACCTTTGACGCCCGATTCGGTTCCGGGACACTCATTGGGTCGGACAAAGTTTATATGCACTCCGGAGTTGTTTTGACAGATAAAAGCAATCCGACAGGCTCGGACTGGACCAAGGTGGTTGGCAATTGGGGAGCCGATGACGGAGTAGGGGAGATGACTGCGGTTGCCGGTCAGCCAAATCAATGGGCCATAACCATGAAACCGGCGCAATACTATAACTTGACGGGTTCGCAGCAAGCCTACTACCTGGGAATGGTATTCCGGAATGCAGACGGCAGCAAGGAGGCAAAAGCAAGTCAGGACATGACCATTGACAATGCATATATCGCCTCGAACGGAGACATATTTATGATCGTCACGGAAATTGAAGAAGTGGTTGGTATAGAGGACGATTTTGGCAAACAAATAATCCGGATTTATCCAAATCCATCCAACGGAATTATCACACTGGAAACGATTGAAGGAATACCGGGTAGCGTTGTGCTGATGAATTTGCAGGGAAAGGTAATGATGCAGCAGGATATTTCTGCTGGATCGGGTGAAATGGATGTTTCCGGCCTTTCGGAAGGGTTATACCTTGTGAAAGTAGAGATGACAAATGGCGAGATCTCGACGGGCAAATTATTGATCAGACGTTGATTAATGAATTTTCAATAACTGCCTCAGAATAAACCAAAATATTAAATAATTGAATCGAATTACATTAAAAATTGACAGTATAATAAATTTAGAATCGGTATCTTAATAAGATAACCCCAGTGCAAACGTTTGCGAAAACGTTTTCGTTAATATATGGCTTTAAAAGCTGTTTATAGTATTTTATAATTATTATAATTGACTTGTAAAGTATGTGTAAACAGTAAAGTTTATCTTCTAATCTCAATTTAAATAAACCCTTATGAAGAAGTTTTTACTATTAATTTTTGCCTCTTTGGTATCCGGTGGGATGCTTTGGGCGCAGCAATCGGTATCGGGTCGGGTGACCGATGCTACCGATGGCAGCGCACTACCCGGGGTGAATATTCTGGAAAAGGGAACGACCAATGGTACAGTCACTGACATTGATGGTAATTACACCATGTCGGTCAGCGAAGGTGCTACCCTGGTTTTTTCCTATGTAGGATATCTCACACAGGAAGTTGCATTAGGCGGTCGGACATCTATAAATGTTCAGATGGCTGCTGATGTTACTCAGCTTTCCGAAGTAGTCGTAGTAGGTTACGGTACGCAGGAAAAGAAAGAAATAACAAGTGCGGTTGCCAGCGTTGGAACAGAAGAATTCAACAACGGTAACATTACCTCACCCGAGCAATTACTACAGGGTAAGGTAGCAGGTCTCTCCATTATTAAAACAGGCGGCGATCCAAATGCCGGATCACGTGTTCGTTTGCGTGGTCTATCCACTTTTGGAGCGAATAGCTCTCCGCTCATCGTTATTGACGGAGTAATTGGTGCAAGCCTGGATAACATTGACCCTAATGATATCGAAACAATTGATGTTTTGAAGGACGGTTCTGCTGCAGCAATTTATGGTGCGCGGGGTTCGAGTGGTGTAATCCTGGTGACAACCAAATC
>CAYGOW010000554.1:1292-2199 GCA_964351425.1 uncultured Roseivirgaceae bacterium | reverse complement strand
ACGCTTGGAGAATTGCCAAACATCAATAATATCGCCGTTAAGAATAATTTGCCTTGGATCAATGCTTTTAAGGTAACGGAGAAGTTCCGGAGCCTGGCAACCGTAGGTGCCCAGGTGTACGTCCGATATTATGACTACATCTACAGGGCGTCGATTATGTTTCATAGGCGTTTAAAAAATAAGATACCCCGGGTCATTAGCGTTCGTCACTTACCGGGGCACCTTCTCTTAACCATACACTACAAATATAGGATCGGGGGTTTACCCGGACGTGACCTGAACATTAACCTTGATTCATCAATACGCCGGATTATGTTACCTGCATATAAAATTCATTACCTAATTATGGTCTGGTTCTTAACAGGAAGATTAAAAAGAGATTGGGCTTGTTCATTCAAGCGGTTTGCAAGACTGGTGCTGACTAAACCAGCGAATAAATATTTTGCAGAACAGGGGCCTGATAAAAAACGGGATATCAGTTGTCAGGGAGCCAGGGTATTTTTATAGATAATTCCACCCTTCATAATTACCTGAATATTACTCTCAGGGTCTGTAATAATGGACAGATCTTCCAGCGGATTACCATTCACCAGCAGTAAATCCGCCATGGCTCCTTTTTGAATCACTCCTAGTTGACCTTGATAAGGACTTCGAAGTCCGGATAACTGTAATAATTGCGCATTATCATGGGTCAACATTTTTAAAATCTCCGCATTGCTAAACCAGGGTTGAAGCTTGAGAATATAGTCATTTTGCTGCTCGTTTAATTCAATTTGCTTTTCAAATTCTTCTTGCTCGCTTATAATCCGGAGTTAACCTTTGCTGAGGCTCTTTGAATTTCTGAAGAATTGATTTGAGCCTCAAATCTAAGTTTGGAGAGTTTTTTATCAACTATTGGAGACTGACT
>CAYGOW010000554.1:0-1282 GCA_964351425.1 uncultured Roseivirgaceae bacterium | reverse complement strand
TTAATTCAGGCTCAAAAAGAAAATCAGTACCCCATGCCAATTTAACCTTCAGTCGTTTAGCCATTGGCCATATCCTTTTTTGTCCTTCGATAACTGGCCTGCGCTTTTCTCTTCTTTGTTCTGACATGGATGGCGTATCATCTACCAGGTTTTGCAGGCTAAGCCAAATTCCTTTTTTAGCCATGCGTTTTAACGTCTTTTCATCCAGTAGTTGACCATGTTCGATACACTTAACACCTGCGTCGATGGCTCGTTGAACTGCCCTGGTCGTGTAGGCATGCACCGTTACGTAAGTGCCCCAGTCCTCTGCCGCCTCTACAGCGGCCTTCATTTCATCGAATGTATACTGAGTGACATCGACAGGATCGTATTGAGAGGAGGTTCCCCCGCCCGCCATCAGTTTTATCTGGCTCGCACCGAAGCGCAGGTTTTCCCGAACAGCCGTGAGTACCTCATCCCTGCCATCTGCTATAAAAGTCGCATTCAGCTGTTCTGCCCTGGAGGCTTCGCCAAAAAAACGTCGGGACCTTTCTTGCGGGGTTCGAAAATCACCATGTCCTGCAGTCTGACTGATCGTTGCGCCAGATGGCCAGATTCTCGGCCCTGCGAATTTACCATTGTCAATAGCCGCCTTCAAAGGAAAAATGGGGCCGCCAACATCGCGTACGGAAGTGAAGCCTCGCATCAGCATTTTTTCAGCCCCGAGAACAGTTTTTCCGAACATTTCCTCCTGGGACAATTCGGTCGACATTAACTCGGCCATCGGTAAAGATCCGAAGGTTAGATGAACATGTGCATCGATGAGTCCCGGCATGAGTGTCTTACCATCTCCCTCAATTATCTGAAAATCGGACGTTGCATTAAATTCAGACACGCCAACAATCAATCCGTTACTCACCCATACATCTGTAGGCTCTGACAACTTGCCGTCTGTTCCGTTAAAGATGCGCACATTTCTGAATTGTATATCCTGAGCAATCAGTGGTATGAAGAAAATCACAAAATAAAGGAGAACAAGAAACCGCTTAATCATACTTTTATTTATTCCGTTATAATCAACCAGTAAGATACAATTATTGATTGATCTATAACCTGTTAAATGACTAAATATGCCAGTATATTGTTTCTTAAATATAATTGGTGCGGATGCTTCAGAAAAGAGTGAATCCTTTACCTTTCAACTCATGCCATGATGAAATTGAAATTTCCTGTAAGCAGGAATCAAACATTTGTCGGCTGCATTCCGGGAAATACGCAACACTCAAAACACCGAAGGAAAGAA
>CAYGOW010000553.1:0-2207 GCA_964351425.1 uncultured Roseivirgaceae bacterium | reverse complement strand
CCATCAGGCCGTAGGTCAGTGATCCCTTGGCACCTACACCCGACATCCCACCGACCAGTACAAAATTCTTGTCCACCGTTCCATCCTCACCCACCAGGTAGGTAACATAGGGAATCTCGGTATCCGTAAGCGAATACACGCAGGAATAGCCGTGATCAAACTCCAGGTCTTCCTCCGCAACCGGAATGTCAAGCAGGTGCAAATAGTCTGTGAGGCGCCTGCGGCTCCAGTTGATCTCCTCTTCGGTGAGTTCCTTCTGCCATACTTGATCCAGGTTGTCAATGTCGGTCCGAAGCATATGTCCGCCGACTTTCATCAAAGGCCTGCCCCCTTCCAGGTACTTCTCGATCATGGTATAGAATATTTCATCGTCCAGAAAGGCGGCAGGAAATGATTCGTTGACCCTATCCTTCTGTGACGCTGTCAGCGAATCATAGACCTCATCCTGAACTTTCATGAATGAAAGGAATAGACGTTTAGGTACAATCAGTCGACTAAAATAGGGTGCGACATCACGGGTCAGTTCGCCGTTATACGGACCCGCCGCGGCCACCACCTGACGGGCCTTCAGGGTGCGTGATTGACCCGTGTTAAGATCCCTGACCGTTACTTCATAATAATCCGATTTCTTTTCCAGGTTGACTACTTCCTGTCCGTAACGGACAGTATTACCGGATAATTGGATCGCTTCATGCAATTTGGCAATAAGAACTTTTGGATTCATCGTCCCGGAGAATTCCTTGTATTCACGAACCACCAGGGTGGTATCCGGGACTTTCATTCCAAACAGTTCCCTGGCCGAGACTTCATCGGCGGCATAGCGAAACGTATCGGCCTGCTGGTACAGGATATTATCCACTTCCCGTTGCTGGGAGGCCTGGTAGATATAGGTCACAGGGGAGGTGCGGTAAATGTCATTCATCGAATGTACTTCGCCCGAGTGTTCATTGAGGTAGTGGATCAATTTTTTTGTTTCGGCCACTGAGGTCTGTTGAAGCCAGGAGAATATATCCCGCCGGGCACCAAGGCTGCGTGAAATCCGTGCTTCCCCAAAGCTGGATCCATAGGTATATACCGAATCCTGTTGCTCCAGCAAAAGGACACGCTTGCCATTTGCCGAAAGTTCCCAGGCGGTCGAACTTCCCATCAGGCCTCCTCCAATCACGATAATGTCTTCCATAGTATCGGGGTTATTGCATTGAATGATAAAAAAAGCCAGTAATAAAATGAGTAAGGATTGCTTCATAGACACGAGATAGCCGGATTTGATCCGATCGATGGTGAGTGGTAAGATACAGGATATTGCGATATTTTTTTCTGAATTTATGGAATCTTGCTTTTCCGTGCATCATGACTAAAAAACCTATTAGTTATGAAAAACTCCTTTACTATTTCCGTAGACAAGCCATGTTCGGCTGATTGGAACTCATTCACCTCTACCTCTACCGGGGGCTTCTGTCCATTGTGTGAGAAAAATGTGGTGGACTTCACCAGGATGTCGGATGACGAACTTGTTACTTATTTCAAAAATGCTTCCGGTGCCACGTGTGGAAAATTTCGTGCAAGTCAGTTGCAAAAAACCCATTCCGCGAAGCGCGTACTTCCATCCCGCCTGGCCTGGGCGTCAGCCGGTCTGCTAAGCTTCATGGTTTTTGTGGGCATTACAAATCTCCAGGCACAGGAAATCCCTGTTCAGCAATCTGTTGCGATCACGTCAGAAAATAATTTTCCTTCAATGACCCAATCCGAACTGGGAAGTAGTATCCGGGGGATTGTCAGGGATGAATATGGTGATCCGTTGCCCGGCGTCAACATTTGGCTTAAAGGAACCCAGATAGGAACGGTTTCAGATATAGAAGGAAGGTTTGAATTTCCCCGGGAATTAGAGGAAGGGGATGTGCTGATATTCAGCTTTATTGGATTTGTGCCCGAAGAATATAAAGTCAAAGGTACCGCTGACGAAGTTCTTGAAATTGACCTGGAAATGACGGCCGATATTACCGGGGAAGTGATTGTTGGCGGTGCATTCACCAGCCAATCCACTTTTGGCCGACTCTGGTCAAAGGTTACCGGTATTTTCCGATAGGCCATGGGAATCCGGAAAATAGCCCTTCTCAACTTTATTTTTGCCTGTTCGTTCCTGAATGTGTACGCACAATCAGGTGTACCGGAGGACAGGAATTTTGAGAAAGCCGATAGTATCGCGG
>CAYGOW010000552.1:0-2212 GCA_964351425.1 uncultured Roseivirgaceae bacterium | reverse complement strand
TCGATTTCCTTTAATATTTTTTTTGGCCTGTTGGATACCGGTACCACTGTATAATGGATCGTTATTTATTTGGTAGAGAGTGATTTTATACAGTGACGGGTCTTTAAAATCGATAACTGCGTCTTCCTTTCTATCATAGGGATTATGGATTCTAAGTCGGAGCCAGGCGACGGTTTTATCAACGCCTAATCGGATATCCTCATCCGCTTTCACAAATTCGGATGAGAAATCCCGGATATCATCGATGGATAATTCGCCCGAAGAATCTGCGAAATAATAGAAATATTCATTGAGATTAATCTCTGTGTCTTTTTCAAAGATTACTGCATCCTGGGAAAACCCTGGGGTTAAAAACAAAACGGCAAAGAGTGCAGCAATAAAGTATCTCATGACCTTTAGTCTCCAAATGAAATGCCTAACCCCTTAGCGCCTTGAACCAGAAAAGAATCTGGTTTGACGAAATTATAGTCTTTAACTGCATCTTTTAAGGCCACAGAAGTTACTTTGCTTGACTTGTAGGAGACCATACGTCCATATTTCCCATCTTTCACAAGTTCAAATGCTTTAACCCCAAAAAGAGAAGCAAGAATTCGATCAAAAGCCACCGGACTTCCCCCTCGTTGCGTGTGGCCCAGAACGGCTTCCCGAATATCAGCTGTACACCCCGCTGCACGTAACTCTTCGGTCAGACGATAGGCGACACCCCCAAGGCGCTTGTGCACATAGCCCTTTTCATCCGGGTCTCGCGAAAAAGCTGTACCTCCTTTCGGATGAGCCCCTTCACTTATTACAATGTTTACAAATCCACGCCCTTTATGATATCTCTTCTCAATGCGTTGTACCAGTTTATCTATGTCATATGGGATTTCCGGAATGAGACAAATTTCTGCCCCGCCCGCAATGGCGGTATGCAATGCGATCCAGCCTGCATCACGCCCCATCACCTCCATGATCATCACCCGGTGGTGACTTTCGGCGGTAGTGACCAGTTTGTCAAAACTATCAGTAGCAACCTGAACAGCAGATGTAAAACCAAAGGTGAGGTCAGTTGAACTCAAATCATTGTCGATAGTTTTGGGCACGCCGATAATATTGACGCCTTTCTCAAAGAGCGCTTCTGATATTTTTTGTGAGCCATCTCCACCTATGTTGATCACGGCTTCAAAATTCATATCCTTCAATTTTTTCTTGAGAATATCAGTCCGGTCTTCCATTGTTATGGTACCATCAGTATTTTCAACGGCAAACTGGAGCGGGTTCCCCTTGTTGGTGGTTTTTAAAATAGTTCCGCCTTTAACATGTATGCCTGCAGTTCGTTTGTCGTTCAGCTTAATCAGTTCGGGAGGATCTTTCATTATGCCATTGAAAGCTTCTATGCTGCCATATACTTCCCAGCCTTTTTCTCTTTTCGCCCGCTTTACGATTCCACGGATCACCGCATTTAGTCCTGGGCAATCACCGCCACCTGTTAGAACGAGTATTTTCTTTTTATCAGCCATTTAAAAGGGATCAAATTCAGCATAATTTATTAAGTTTAACCTATGATATCAAACAGTCTGCTGAGATACTACATTTTATTTTTATTTCTTATCACCGGCTTTACAAGTTGGTCGCAGGATATTCTTCAATTGCCTGAGATAGAAACATTTGTAACGGACGAAACAAATACCTTATCAGAATCATATAAACAGCAACTTGAAGCAAAACTCAGAGACTTAGAAAAAGAAAAAGGCAGTCAGTTGGTCGTGGTTTTGGTCCCGACAACAGGACCCGAACCGATAGAAGATTTTACAATTCGTCTGGCTGAAAAAATTAAGGCGGGCCGGGAAGGAGTTGACGATGGCGTTATTCTTCTGGTTGCGAAAGAAGACCGTCGTGTCCGGATTGAAGTAGGATACGGCCTGGAAGGGGCTATTACTGACGCTCAATCCGCACTAATTATTGCGAATTCCATTACTCCAAGATTTAAAAACGGTGACTTTGAAGGGGGTATCGACCAGGGAGTGGATGATTTAGCTCACCTCATCAGGGGCGAGCCCTTGCCAGAAGTAACACGGGCGCCGTCCACGGATGCTCCCGGCGGATCGTTCAGGATGCTTATGCCGTTCTTAATATTTGCGTTCATTGTTCTTCCGGCTTTGTTAAGAAAGATGATAGTAAAAGTTGGTGGTGGCATTGTTGGCACCGGCGCTGTATTTATTTTAGGCTGGGT
>CAYGOW010000551.1:0-2212 GCA_964351425.1 uncultured Roseivirgaceae bacterium | reverse complement strand
AGCAATGGAATTGTGCCGCTTGTTGTGTTTCCATAACGCTCGATGTTCATCATCACCTTATCATCCGTTACCCCCATGCGGTTGGCGGTAGCATCAATAATACGCTTATTTGCCTGGTGTGCAACCAGCCAATCCACACTTTCAGCGGTAAGATTATTTCTTTCCATGATCTTTGCCGCGTAGTCGGCCATATTCGTTACGGCAAATTTAAATACGGTGGCACCATCCTGACGGGCAAAGTGTTCCCGTGCCATAACCGTTTCAACGGTGGCCGGATAGCGACTTCCTCCCGCTTTCATTTTAAGAAATTCAGCGCCAGCCCCATCTGCTTTATGAATAAAATCCATGATTCCGTAGTCCTCTTCTGTAGGTTCAAGCAGGACAGCTCCCGCACCGTCACCAAAGATTATACAGGTTGTCCGGTCCGTGTAGTCAATGATGGAAGACATTTTATCCGCACCGATCACCAATACTTTTTTATAACGACCGGATTCAATGAAAGTAGCGCCGGTTGACAACGCATAGATAAAGCCCGAACAGGCGGCTCCGATATCATAGGAGAACGCGTTTATAGCCCCGATTTTATCGGAAACAATGTTAGCTGTTGCCGGGAAAACCATATCTGGCGTCACGGTAGCGACGATAATAAGGTCAATATCGGCAGGGTCCGTATTGGTTTTTTCCAGAACTCCTTCAGCTGCCTTAGCGGCCATGACAGAAGTTCCCTGGCCTTCACCCTTCAGGATTCGTCGTTCTTTGATTCCTGTTCGGGTGGTGATCCAATCATCACTCGTTTCAACCATGGTTTCCAGTTCGGCATTGGTAAGCACATAATCTGGAACATATCCATGAACTCCGGTGATGGCTGCGCGTGTTTTGGCCATAATTATTGGTTTTATTCGCTAAAGTTTTCTTTGATTTTCATATGTATGTGTGTATCCGCCATACGATGGGAAAGCATCACCATATTTTTAATGGCAAGCGGAGTGGATCGGCCATGACCAATGACCACGTTTCCATTGACCCCAAGAATAGGACTGCCTCCGATTTCTTCATAATTGAATCGATCAAAGTATTCTTCCTGGATGTTTCGTGTTTTGACAAGGTCATAAAAAGATTCTGCAAGTTTCAGGATTACATTTCCGGTAAACCCGTCACAGACAATTACGTCGGCTTTATCATTAAAGACATCCCCGCCTTCAATATTTCCGATAAAATTAACCTTTTTGTTGTATTTAAAAAGTTGATGTGCTGCCTGGGTCAGTAAAGTGCCTTTGCCCTCTTCTTCTCCGAGGTTCATCAGGCCGATTTTCGGGTTGTCAATTGACAGGACATGTTTGGCATAGAGCGCACCCATTTCCCCAAACTGGAAAAGAACATCCGGTTTACAATCGGCATTCGCGCCCACATCCAGGATTACACCGAATCCCCCTGATTCTTTCGGGACGAATCCCGCAATGCCAGGGCGAATGATTCCTTCAATGGCCTTAATAGTAAACATGGCGCCCACATGCATGGCGCCTGTGTTCCCGGCACTGCAGAAAGCCTGAACCGCGCGGCTTTTTAAAAGGCCGTAGCCAACAGGTATGCTGGCTCTGGGTTTTTGTGAGAATGCTTTTACCGGGTGTTCACCCATGTCAATGATATCCGGAGCATGGACGATTTCAATTTTTGAATCGCCGATGTCATATGCAGACATCTTCTCCCGAATGATGGATTCGTCCCCAACAAGGACAATAACATCTTCCTCTGGAATTTCTTTGGCAGCTAATCCAGCCCCCTGCACGACTGCATCGGGGGCAAAATCTCCACCCATTGCGTCTATCGCTATTCTCACAAAGACGTAAGCTTAAGCTAAAACTTCCTTCTCCATGACCACTTTACCTTTGTAGTAAAGTTTGCCTTCATGCCAGAAGGCACGATGAGGAAGGTGGTGTTCGCCGGTGGTAGGGCAAATAGCGAGTTGCTTCGCTTCAGCCTTGTAATGAGTTCTGCGTTTGTCCCTACGCGTTTTTGAAATTTTTCTCTTAGGATGCGCCATGGCTATAATTTTTTCAAATTAATTAATTCAAATCTTTCAATTTAGACCATCTCGGGTCTATCGGATCATCCCCGTCATCCGGGTTGTCCTTGTTTTCTTCCGAAGACCGATAGATCATTTCATCCTCCTCATTATCATCTATATGATCCGGATGAATCCTTCGCATCGGTA
>CAYGOW010000550.1:0-2214 GCA_964351425.1 uncultured Roseivirgaceae bacterium | reverse complement strand
AAAGCGCACCATAGGTAATTTCAATTTCACCCGACGAAAGACGCTTTACCTCCTGTGTGATCTCATAGCCATACATCCGGCGATTCTCCCCTAATAGCTTCAAAACGATGGTTTTTAACGTTCCTTTGATATATTGATGTGAGCTCATGATATTTAATTTACTTAAATATATAATAAAAAAATTTAATCTAGCAAATGATGTAAGTATTCATTGTCAATTTGCGCAATACTTTGTCCCTGGCTGAGGCAGATAATGTTTCAGTTCAAAACGATGAGAGCATAGGGGGCAATAAAAAAACCCCCTCCGGATCGGAGAGGGTTTTTAATTTTATCCTCCAAAGTCATCGAATCGAATATTCTCTGGCGGGATACCCATGTCATCGAGCATCTTCAGCACCGCTGCGTTCATCAGCGGAGGGCCGCACAGATAGTATTCCACTTCATCTGGTTCAGGGTGATTGCCCAGGTAATTATCATACAATGCCTGGTGAATGAAGCCGAGGTAACCATCGCCTTCTGCATCATCCAGGGATTTGTTGACCTTCCATTTGTCTTCTTCCAATGGTTCGGACAAAGCAATATGGAACTGGAAGTTAGGGAACTCCTTCTCGATTTTACGGAAGTGGTTCACATAGAATAATTCTTTCTTCGATCGACCGCCATACCAGTAGGATACTTTACGATCTGTTTTCAGCGTATGGAACAGGTGGAAGATCTGCGCACGAAGCGGAGCCATTCCTGCACCACCACCGATGTAGATCATTTCGCGATCGGTGTAGTTAATAGCGAATTCGCCATAAGGACCAGAGATGGTCACTTTGTCTCCCGGCTTACGCGAGAATACATAGGACGAACAAATACCCGGATTTACATCCATCCATTTACCCGCGTCACGGTCCCACGGCGGAGTCGCGATACGGATGTTCAGCATGACAATGTTTCCTTCTGCCGGGTGGTTGGCCATGGAATACGCGCGGAAAATAGGTTCGTCATTCTTCATGACAAGGTCCCACAATCCGAATTTATCCCAGTCAGACTGGAATACATCATCCGGGTGACCAAGCTCAGGTTTTGGAGCGATTTCCATATCCGAGAATTTTACTTCAATCGGAGGAACGTCGATCTGGATATATCCACCTGCCTCAAATTCCAGGCTTTCGCCTTCGGGCAGCTTCATGACAAATTCTTTAATGAATGTCGATACATTGTAGTTGGACACTACTTCACAATCCCACTTTTTAATACCGAAAATCTCTTCCGGAATTCGGATGTGCATATCTTCCTTCACTTTCACCTGGCAGCTCAGACGAACATTTTCTTTTTGTTCGGCACGGCTCAGGTTACCAACTTCTGTAGGCAGTACTTCGCCACCACCTTCTTCCACCACGCACTTACACATGGCGCAGGTTCCCCCACCACCACAGGCGGAAGGCAGAAATATTTTCTCAGAAGATAATGTGGATAGCAGTGTGGATCCTGCGGAAGTCACAATTGGATTACTTTCGTCTCCATTGACATAAATACTCACAGGCCCTGACTGCACCAATTTGGATTGTGCAAAGAGCAGTATGAATACCAGTAGCAAAATAATTATTGTAAATGCTACAATGGCAGTTAAAATGACTGTACTCATTTATCGATTCGTTAGCTTAAAAATTCCCCTTGTAAAAGGACTACAAATATATTTATCAATTGTTTAATTCTATAAGGATATAATAGAAAAATGGATTATTTCGTTCAGATACACCATCCATTTAACAGTCTTCAGCCAAATTTAGATTGGTCTTTCCCATATCGGGAGAATATGCCAGTCCATTTCAGCTTCCCTTCTAAAATTTCTGCTAATTTTATTTCATGATTATACAAGAAGCCCAACGGTTGCATTCGGTATCCGAATACTATTTTTCGCGAAAGCTGAAGGAAATTCATGCGTTACGCCAGCAGGGGAAAGATATTATTAACCTGGGTATTGGCAGCCCGGACCTGAATCCGGATACCGAAGTGGTTAAATCACTGGAAAGACATGCGCATCATGGTGGAAGTCACGGGTACCAGCCATACAACGGTATTCCGGAACTCAGAAGCGCCATCAGTGATTATTTATCGCGGGAGTTTGCGGTAGCTTTTGATCCAAATACGGAAATCCTGCCGCTCATGGGATCAAAAGAAGGGATCATGCATATATCCATGGCATTTCTTGACCCGGGTGACAAA
>CAYGOW010000549.1:0-2228 GCA_964351425.1 uncultured Roseivirgaceae bacterium | reverse complement strand
TGAATGCACTCCAGGCTCCGGTCAATGGAAGTGTCACCAGGGGAAAATAGAAGATGATTACCAATGGATGTTCGGTAGTATTTAGTTTCCGGATAAAATTATAGGCAAAGCCGGCAAACAAGGCGGCAGAAATACCAATAAGCAGGAGCGCAGGTGTCACCCGCGGATCAAATCCTTCCACAATGACCACCCCGGCAAATGCAATCAGATAAAATACCCATTGCAGAAATGACACCCGTTCATTGTTCAGGAAAATCCCGATGATTGATGCGAAAATCGGCACCATAAACCAAATCGTTACCGCTGTCGCCAGCGGGATAACCTGTAGAGTATAGAAATACAATACCAGGGCAATGGCACCGGCGAGTCCGCGCAAAAGCAGCCAGCCACGACGCTTGCCCCAAACGGAAACCTTCTGTCGCCTGAGCATAAAATATGTCAGTGCCAGAGAAATGAGCGACCGGAAAAATACAATCTCAACGGCAGGAATCCCGGGTAGCATTTTCACGAAGACGTTCATTACTCCAAAAATGAAGGTGGCAAAAATCATGTACTGAACGCCTTTTGACATCATCCGGCAAAGAAGCGGATATAAATTAAGAAATTCATCCTTTCGGTCATCCAACTTAAATTGTATCTTCCCGTCATGCATCCGGTATTGTTTGAATTCGATCTCTTTGGATTAGACCTGACGATTTACTCCTACGGCTTCATGATCGTCGTTGGAGCCATCACTGCGGGATACTATATGTACCGTCAGGCAAACAAACAATTCAATGCTTCTTTCGACACCATAAATTCCCTCTTCCTGCTCCTGCTTGCGGCTGGTTTTGTAGGCGGGAAAGCGTTTCTTTTCTTCGAACAGCCCGCCTTTTACCTTGAGAATCCAGGACAACTCCTGAAAGGCAGAGGATTTGTTTTTTATGGCTCGCTGGTATTCTGTATCGTATCCATGCTGCTTTTCTTTCGGGCCAAAAAGTTACCCGTTCGACCGATGCTGGACATTATGGCCGTTGTCACCTGTATCGTTCATTTTTTTGGCAGGATTGGCTGCTTTCTGGCAGGATGCTGCTATGGGGTGGAAAGCCACGGCCCTCTGGCTGTAATATTCAACGACCCCATGTGCCTGGCCCGTCCTTTGAATACTCCGCTTCATCCAACCCAGTTATACAGCGCAGGAATGATTTTATTGATTCTGGTCATTTTACTCCTTCTCAAACCCCGAAAGAAATTTGATGGTCAGCTCTTTCTTCTGTACCTTATGTTATACGCTATCGGACGATCGATCGTTGAAATATTCAGGGGCGACGAGATTCGCGGGTATATCATTCCGGATATTCTCTCACATTCTCAGGGAATATCATTAATTATTTTCGTGATTGCCGCTTACTTTTACCGCCTCTGGCGCAATAAATACAAAAATCTTCATTCCTAACGAATTACCCTGGCAGCTATGCAGGATTATTATGACATTTTAGGCGTACCCTCAACGGCTGGCAGCGATGAAATTCGGAAGGCATATAAAAAACTGGCGATTGCCTATCATCCCGATAAAAATCCTGGAAATAAGGCATCGGAAGAGCGTTTCAAGCAAATTAACGAAGCATATCAGACGCTATCCGATCCGATAAAAAAGAACCGGTATGATTTCCTGAGAGAATATGGTGCATCTGCTTCCGCTCTCTTTGACACAGTGGAACATGAACCGAGGTACAATCGAAAGCGCACTTATCCTCCGTATGCCAGGTATTACACACCGCGTGACCATGGTCCCTATACCCAATACAAAGTAGATAAAAAGTATTTTCGTGATTTATTCGTAACCCTTGGCTTGTTCTTTTTGATAAGCACCATGATTGTTGGATTCTATGAATTTCAGGAATACATTTCTGAAAAGCAGCTTATGCAAATTAAACAGCAACAACATGTTGTATTACAAGAGGCCAGGGAAGATTTTGTTAACGGAGAATACCGGCAGGCCCTTCATAAAGTGAGCAACCTGGCGGCTGAATATCCGCATGATTACAGTTATCATGAGGCATTTAAAGGAATGATGACGCAACTTTCAGATATTGCTCAAACGCAATTTGAGGCCGCTCAATATGATCGTGCCGCATTACATTATGAGATCATTAAGGATTTTGAAGATCCTATGAACCTGAATACCTGGTACCGCATTGCAATGTGTCACTACAAAGCAGGAGAATACCGCAAAGCAGTAAATTCAT
>CAYGOW010000548.1:0-2234 GCA_964351425.1 uncultured Roseivirgaceae bacterium | reverse complement strand
CGGAGGATATTCTCCCACTGATTAATGTGGCTTTCCTGGTACGTATCCTTTTCGCTGCCTCATTTGCTTTGGTTTATTTTACGTGGAAAAATTATGGACACGAAATTGCTGGGAGGTTGATTGATACAAAGACGATCAATTCA
Source organism: uncultured Roseivirgaceae bacterium (assembly GCA_964351425.1). Classification (GTDB taxonomy): domain Bacteria; phylum Bacteroidota; class Bacteroidia; order Cytophagales; family Cyclobacteriaceae; genus JAUILA01. The sequence goes on along the minus strand of CAYGOW010000548.1, from coordinate 2,091 downwards.
TTTGCGATCCCGGTTATTGCCCTTCTAAGCCTCTATTTGGCATTTTTTATCGAGATTGATCGGTTTTGGTCAATTCTACAAATGGATTCGTTTACGGAATTGAAAGAGTTCAGTGGGGTAAGCTTTGATCAGGATTTCGCGCGTTTTAATCGCATTTGGAAGTTGAATTTTACTCTCATTTTCCTGGGTATTCTTGCTGTTCTCAGATTACGAAAGGTATTCAACAGTGAGGCAGTGACCGTATTATATGTTCTGTTCCTGATAACTTTTTTATTCTACGGGGTCATTGGGCTTCCCGACTTAAATATGCTGGGTACTAATTATTTTGAAAAACCATACCAGGGGATTTATGAATACAGCTGGACTAACCTAGGCATTCGTTACCTCAGCTATGGCTTCATTACGATGGCGCTGATACTCTGTGTGAGAATGTATCAAAAAGGTTTATTACGGATTAAACAATTGAATGTGGATCTTCCAATACATGGCGTGATACTTTCTGTGATGTCCATGGAAGTATATTTCTGGGCGACAACCTTTTTGGGTGATTCCGGGGATAAAATTACGATAAGCATATTATGGGGGCTATATGCATTGATCATGATCGTATTGGGTATTATTAACAGAAAGAAGTACCTGCGGGTTGCCGCAATAGCATTATTTTCACTCACGTTGCTAAAGCTATTCTTCTACGATCTGACCAATCTTGATACTGTTTACAAAACCATCGTATTTGTTTCATTGGGCGTCCTTTTACTAATTATTTCTTATCTGTACAATCGATATAAGCAACACATCACCGATGAATAGATACTTGTATTTTATAGGTTTTCTGACGATTCCTTTTTTCAGTTCGGCCCAATGGCCTGCGTACAAATACCAGCGCGCCATTGATCCAGTAAAAGATAGCTGGCATTCCGTTCCTTTACCTGAAGACATATTCTCCCATATCTATTCAGATATGAACGATATTCGAATTTATGGGATTACTGACTCAGGTGACACTATTCAGGCCCCCTATGTTTTGCGTTCCTCTCAAATGCGGAGAACAACAATGGAAAGGAAGTTTGAGATTCGTAATGTCTCGCACAGGGAAAGCGGGTCGTATTTTACACTGGTCATGGATGATCCTAAGACCATCAATGAGATTAGCCTTTCTTTCAGTCAGAATAATTATGACTGGCAGGTGACAGTTGAAGGCGGAAATGACGGGAAGGACTGGTTCGTTTTGGCAGAAAAACAGCGCATTGTGGATATTCATAAACCAGATGCCGCATTTAGCTACAACCGGATAAACATACCCAGATCGGATTTTAAATACTATCGCTTACTTATTCATGGTGTTCAGGATGCAGAGATGATTTCGGCTAGTGTTAACCTGAATGAAATTAGAGGCGGTAAGCTCGAAAGAAGGATGCTGGATGATTTTGACTATGAGGTAATTGACGAGAAGACCGATGTGTATATCACGCTGAAAAACCAGTCTCCCGTAAGCAGGGTTCAGATGTTTATGAATGATACACTTGATTATTTTCGACCGGTTTCTGTCTTAATGGCTACCGACTCGCTAAGGACAGAATCCGGTTATCGCTATCGGTATGAACCGCTGATGAGCGGTGTACTTGATTCGGGGGATTCTACTCCAATGGAATTTGATCCGGTGCTGATGAACAGACTGAAGATTGAGATTACTAACCTTGACAACGAGCCATTACAAGTTAGGACGGCTGTAGTAAGCGGACCTGAATATCATCTGATGGTGCGGTTTGAGAAAAAGGCTGACTATTACCTGGTCTATGGACGTGAGAACGATCGGAAGCCTCAGTTTGATATTGAGAGATTTGATATTCCGGCATCAGCAACAGTGATTTATTTGGATATTGAAGAGCCGGTTGTTGTTATGAATTCGAAATCCAGTCCGCTTTTTGAGCATAGTGCCTGGTTATGGGCGGTAATGGGAATTGTGATTTTAGTTTTGGGGTGGTACTCATACCAGATGCTAACATCAGAATAACCATCCAGTCGTCTAAAGCCGTTTGTATGCCACAATCCCCAGGATGATCGCAACGCCAAGGATTCCGGTTAGAATAA
>CAYGOW010000547.1:0-2236 GCA_964351425.1 uncultured Roseivirgaceae bacterium | reverse complement strand
ATGGGTGGCTATCCGATCAAAAACCCCTTTCGAAAGACGCAGTTCTCCTTCAATTTGTTCGTCCGTCAATCCGGATGACCTGGCAATGGCGCGTGTTTGCTGAATCAGGATTTCCCTTCCTGATACGCCCGGCCCGGCCAATAAAACGATGAACGCAATGTCGTCGGACTTCGAGGCGGCAATCGGGGCAATCAATCCGCCTTCACTATGGCCAACCAATCCGATTTTGGCGGCATCTACCTCAGGACGGCTTTTGAGAAATCGCACAGCCGCCAATGCGTCTTCGGTAAAATCAAGCGAGGTGGCCTCAGCAAAATTTCCCGTCTATTCCGCATACCCCCGGTCGTCATACCGAAGCACACCGATTCCCTCGCGGGTGAGATAATCGGCAAGAACGAGAAACGGTTTATGATTCATCAATTCCTCATTCCGATTTTGAGGACCGCTCCCTGATATGAGGACCACAACCGGGTGGGGTCCATTCCCTTCCGGCAAGGTAAGGGTTCCGGCCAGCTTCACGTCATCCGCCCCTCCCTGAAACTGCACCTGCTCTTCGTAATAAGGCAGGTTGCCTGTGGGCTCCTGCGGCCGGTTAATAACCGGGGCTTCCATAGCCTCGCGGGATAAATCCACCGGAAAAGGCTGACCAGCCTGGGTGAAGGTGCCCTCGATCCGGTCGCCTTTGTACGTACCCTTGTACACTGCATTGAGCCTCGCGAGCTCAACGACCAGTTCGGGCGCCTCAAAGGTAACCTGCGAGGCCTTCAGGCCATAGGCATTCTGGTCCGGACTATCCAGCGTGGCAGAATAGCCATCGGTCGAATCCTTAATGTGGAAGACAAGGCGCAGACTCATGCCCTCCTGAATTGTCAGCTTTCCGTTCCACTGTCCCGAGATATCCTGACCAAATCCTGGGGACGAACAAAGAACGTAGAGAAGAATGATAAGTACCTTTTTCATTGTGTGTTGTTTTTTGAGTATATGTCTTTGAAGTGCTGTTTATTCCTGGTCTCCGAAAATCTCTTCAATCGTCCGATTGAAAATCCGGGCCAGTGTGAATGCCAGGGGTAAACTGGGATCGAATTTCCCTTTCTCGATGGCATTGATCGTCTGTCGCGAAACCTCAGCCGCTTCGGCCAGGTCTGCCTGTGTCATATCGCGCTCTGCACGAAGTACTTTGATTCGGTTTTTCATCTGAATCGCAGTCTTCCAATGATAATGGCGGCCATATACGTAATCGCCATAACTACCACCAATATAGAAATTTCGGCATCTGATTGAATCAGATTTGTCGTATCCATCATGGAATACGCTATGCCAACCACTAATGTCACCCCGAGGGTTATGCCCATGGCTTCAAGATGAATCCTTTGCTCAAGCTCGTCCATGCTGCGAAGGGTTTTGATATTTGCCATGATCATTCCAAAACCTACCAGGACATTCACTACCAGGGCCATAATGGTCATTGTTGCATTCTCTTCCCAAAGAAACCGGGGACCAAATGTGACCAGTGCCACTGTGGCCGTCCAGCCAAGTGTCCAGAGCGCCAGGCGGATGGTATTCCGCTTGTTCTGGACTTTTCGTGTGTTACTTATTTCAGCCATAATTGTAAAGTTATTTTGAGTTTTTGTAAAGCTTACTTGACACAAAGGTAGGCAAAATTTTTATAATGTCAAGTTTAGTTGACAAAAAGTATGGTTTTATTTCCTTTTCATGAATATATCCGCCCCCAATACCTTTTCCGGTTCTGGCGGTCAAGGTGTATCTTTACCGGGCATGTCAAATAATTCTCCACATAAAGCTGGTTTTGTATCCATCATTGGGAAACCCAACGTTGGTAAATCCACCCTGATGAACCAGATGGTCGGCGAGCGCCTTTCCATCATCACCTCCAAAGCCCAGACCACCCGCCACCGGATCATGGGAATCCTGAGTGGTGATAATTTTCAGATTGTTTACAGTGATACACCGGGAATCATCAAACCGGAATATGAACTGCAGCAGGCGATGATGCATTTTGTGCATACCTCGCTGGAGGATGCGGATGTTGTACTACTGGTGACAGATATTTATGATACGTACGACGAAAAGCTGGCGGAGAATTTAAAACACATTAAGGCACCACTCATACTGGTGCTGAACAAAATCGATCAGTCAAAGGGCACCCAGGCGGAGGACAAAATGACTTTCTGGAAGGAACAGGTAAAGGCAGATGCCTACCTGATGGTTTCGGCGC
>CAYGOW010000546.1:0-2242 GCA_964351425.1 uncultured Roseivirgaceae bacterium | reverse complement strand
TATTCTACCCAATGGTTTGATGTTGGCCCTTTCCACGATTTATCATACCCCTCAAGCTTGTATTTGTATAAATTACTTTCCGGTCTACGAAAATCTAATGCAGAAAATGATATCCGGAGATCGTTTTCATCATGTTTGAGCTGGACAAACCTGGCAACCGAAATATTAACCAGCTCAGCTTTACTATTAGTGACGGGCTTGTTATCAACAAGGAATTCGGTAAATATAGCAGAATGTGGTACTTTTTTTTTATAAAAGTTTGCTGGATCAAAGACGATCACTCCGTTCATGCCACCAAAATAAAAAGTACCACTACGACCTTTATGAAAACTCTTGGGGTTAAATCCAGCCTCAGGAATGCCACTTTCGGTAGAAAATCTCTTAACTTCCATTTTGTACGGATTAAAGCGCACCAGTCCAGTATAGTCACTTATCCAGAACGCACCTTCCAAATCCTCCAGCAGACCCATTACATTGCCCGCAACAGCCCCTGAGTCTAAATTAAAAAGTCGCGTTTCATCCTCTCTTGACTCTTTCAATCGTAACCCCATAGGACCATTACCAAACCAGAAGCGTCCGAGACTATCTTGTACAAACGTCAAGGTAAATGGCAAGGTGGGTAAATACTCTCCCCATTGCATCGTATCAACATCAAACTGATGAATACCGGCTTGTGTGACGATCCAACGCTTACCCTCTTTATCTTTAACCTCCCCCCTCACATTGCGAACAAGACTGTTGGAGTTATCAGGGAAATTAAGTGGTACAAATGAGTCTTTGAAATCATCGAACCAACTCAGTCCACCATCTCCTCCAACCCAAATCTTGCCGCTTGAATCCTCGAAAAGTGTTCGGATAATTCCATCCGGAATTGTAGCAGAAGCTGCGTGTTCGTTAATATAAATTCTCGATTTTCCTGAGTCAGGGTCATACCTTATCACTCCCACATCTGAACCTGCCCAGACCTCTCCTTTTCTATCTTCAATAACTGTATAAACCTGTCCTTTAATGACGGGTGTATTGTTAATCTTAATCTGACGAAGCTCACCATTTATTTTGTCCAGAACTGACAATCCATTTAGAGTAGCTACCCAAACCTCCGTTTTTCCTTCGTAAATGCCTTGTACGTTGTTACTTAAATTGGAAGTCTGGTCCTGAAATTGATCGAAGTGACTAGAAACAACCTTACTCATCCCCCTTGCATCATTCAATATCCAGATTTGCCCTGAATTATCCTGAAAAATCTGCCACGGCCAATTACCTCCGATACTGTTAGAATCATTCTGATCATGCTCGTAATGCTCCATAGTTCCGGTTTGTGCATTATATCTGGAAACACCTCCCTGCAGGGTACCAAACCAGATATAACCTTCGGTATCCTGAATAATTGAGCTAACCCGGTACATAAATGGATACAACACCCTGTCGTTTTTTAGAGAGGGCTGCCCGAGTGCTAAAGGATTATTAGAATCATAAATGAATTCAGTAAAAACTCGGGTCTTACGATCCAATATATGGATCCCATTTCGCCCCCGGGTGCCAACCCAAAACGTCCCATCTTTGTCTTCGAATAATGCCGTAATATTTTTGTGATCAATATAGTATTCAGAACTGTTGGGATAAGAAATGTGCTCGAAGATATCAGTGCCATCTGTCAAAAAGCTCAAACCTTCCGATGTACCAATCCACAACGTTTGGGATTTATCCTCATAAATCGTATAGACAAAATCTGAACTGATACTATCAGGATTATCTTCCTCATGAAAATAACGTTTGAAAGTACCGGTTTCTCTTTCAAAAAGATTTAGTCCCGCCCCCTGCGTTCCAATCCATAACCGCCCTCTGCTGTCCTCATATACACAATTAATAACATTTGAGCTTATTGAACCAGCATTTCTTTCGCTGTACTGAAACCGATCAAAACTATCAGTTTTTCTGTTATATTTCCTGAAGGTATATCCATCATATCTGTTTAATCCTCTGGTGGTGGATATCCAGATAAATCCCTCATGGTCCTGAGCAATACCTCTTACACCTGTGAAACTCAGCCCTTCTTCTATCCCTACTCTTTCGAATCTAATACTTTGCGCCAGTGACGATGAACTCAGCAAAAAAAGTAACCAGAGACACAGGAATTTTCTTAACCCAAGCTCAATCATGTATACTAATACAAAACATGCGGATTCTGACAGAACACAAAAAGGGCAGAGATCCTACCCCTACGATCTCTGCCCCTGGATTG
>CAYGOW010000545.1:0-2244 GCA_964351425.1 uncultured Roseivirgaceae bacterium | reverse complement strand
GTCACGGACTGATCGCGGGAGCTACGGGTACCGGAAAAACGAAAACCCTGCAGGTGATGGCGGAAGGGTTATCTGACGCGGGCGTTCCCGTTCTTTTGATGGACATCAAGGGTGACCTGAGTGGTTTGGGTAAGGAAAGCCAGGGACATCCGAAAATAGACGAGCGACACAATGCTATCGGAATTCCGCATGTGCCCAGTGAATATCCGATTGAACCATTGACCATTTCCGAGGATAAAGGCGTGCGCATGCGCGCTACTGTTTCCGAGTTTGGCCCGGTGCTACTTAGTAAAATGCTGGAGTTAAACGATACCCAATCCGGCATTCTCTCAATGATATTCAAGTATTGTGACGATAAAAATATGGCCCTGCTGGATTTGAAGGACTTGAAAAAAGTGCTTCAGTACGTCATGGCAGAAGGCAAAGAGGAGATTGAAAAGGAATATGGCAGGATTTCTTCGGCTTCCATCGGCACCATTAACAGAAAGATCATCGAATTGGAGCAGCAGGGTGCCGAACAGTTTTTCGGGGAGAAATCCTTTGATACGGCCGATTTACTGCGACAGGATGATAAAGGACGTGGGGTTATCAGTATTCTCAGGTTGACAGATATCCAGGACAAGCCTAAAATGTTTTCGACATTCATGCTTTGTTTGTTGGCGGAGATCTATGCTACCTTTCCTGAGCAAGGCGACCAGGACCGTCCCAAACTGGTTATTTTCATTGATGAGGCTCATTTGATTTTCAAGGAAGCTTCTTCTGCACTCCTGTCTCAATTGGATGCCATTGTTAAATTGATCCGATCCAAAGGCGTAGGGCTTTACTTTTGCACGCAGGTACCGTCCGACATCCCGGAAAATATTCTCAGTCAGCTGGGGTTCAGGGTGCAGCATGCATTACGTGCATTTACGGCCAAAGACCGAAAGAAAATCAAGTTGGTGGCTGAAAACTTCCCCCCATCCGAGTATTACGACGTGGACAACCAGCTTACTTCGTTAGGTATAGGTGAGGCACTGGTGACGGTACTGAATGAAAAGGGTATCCCGACACCCCTGGCATCCACACTGCTACTGGCGCCAAAATCGCGGATGGACGTATTAACAGAAAAAGAACTGAACCTGATTTTGAGGGAAAGCGAACTTGCGGAGGAATATAATGAAGTGATTGACCGGGAAAGTGCGTATGAAATCTTGCTGGAAAAGCTGGATGCTGCGGAAGAAAATGCCTCCCAGCCTGAGGTAATCAAACGAAAAAAGGAAGAAGATTCGCTTATCGAAGAAATATCGAAAAACACCATGGTGCGACAACTTGGGCGCACCCTGATGCGGGAAATGTCCCGCGGCCTGTTAGGTGCATTAGGTGTTAAGCCACGCCGAAAAAGAAGAAGCTCGTCACTTTGGTAACGAGCTTCATCTAATATTAAGTGCGGGAACTTAATGCGTGATTACAGGATCAAGAGTCTTCGCATGTGCTACAAATGCCTCCACCTGGGAGAGACTTGGTACCTGCCTGACCAGTTTTTTGGCCTGGTTTACTTCTACCATTTTCGCATGCAGGTTTTCTGGTTTACGATTGCGCAATTCCTTCACGGTATCTACACCCGCAGCTTCAAGCAGTTCAGAATACTCGCTTCCTACGCCTTTAATACGGTACAAATCAGCGAAGTTGGCAAACTTAAGAAGTTTTGCTTCGTCCAAACCTGTCTTTTCCGCCATGGCTTTACGCCCTTTTTTATCACAACATGCTTTTAGGAGTCCTTGTGTTGTTTTGATACCTGCAGCCCGGAATTTTTTCTCCAGTGCAGGACCGATTCCTTCTATATCAGAAATAGTCGACATAATGTAAGTTATATTTGATTTAAAATTAAGAGAATAGTCCTTTCAATTTGCCACCCAGTCCAGACATCAAATCCCCTCCTACTACTTCCTTCAACATCTGATCCGTCAATCCGGAAGAAGGTGAGTTTGCATCTACCTTACTGAAGAGCATTGGGATGAGCATGTTGGCTGCCGAACGGGCAATGTCAGAAGAAATACCCAACTTTTGACCCAACTGACCGGCATAATCTGCAATGACATTTTGCACAAGTGAACTGCTTCCTATGGATTTTTTTCCATTGAATAAGCTGAGCAAGTCACTCATATCACCACTTTTGGCCTGGGTTTTAAATGTGTTTTCCACACTTCCCCGGGCCAAATCAATGGCTTCGCCTGTTTTATCAGAAGGTATGCCTAAACTAGATAG
>CAYGOW010000544.1:0-2249 GCA_964351425.1 uncultured Roseivirgaceae bacterium | reverse complement strand
CATGATCACCCTTTAAGACTATTTCATTATGAATTATAGGTGGGAAGCACTTCAATATCCTACCTTTTTGTTACTAAAGGATTAGAACATGCCATTTCTGGTGTTTGTAAATTGCAGAATGAAAATTCAAGAAAAATTCTCATTGGATATTCCTGCCAGTAATGAGGAATCCATTTATCACATTGTCATAAGAGGTCAAGTGACCGATTCACTGATTCATATTGCAGATAGCTTGCAAATGAGAAGGGTGGCCGAAGAAGATGTGATAAGCCTTATTGGCTGGCTTCCAGACCAGTCATCTTTACTGGGGCTGCTTAATGGATTGAATAACATTCGCCAAGAGATCATATCGGTACGCGTTATTCCAATGACCAACAAGAATAAGTAATCTCATAATTTATGATAAGCAGGGTAAGAACATTTTACGCATTTTACAAAACAATTTCACTCACTGCATTGGGGTTGTTTCTTCTTTTTAGCCAAAGTAAGCTTCAAGCACAGAATCTAGATTCTTTAAAGGCGGAAATAGAAATTTTAAAGGGATACACAGAAAAGATCGATGACTTGGAACGGTATATAGCAGAGATGGAAAACGATTCGTCCAATGTGAAATTTCAAGAGGCTCGCGAAAGCTCCAATGATACGTTGGGCGATGACGTATTGGAAATACCCAAGCAAGACATCCGCGAACAAAATCCTGTAATAACAGGAAGTGACCTTGTAAAAGATGATTTCAAGGGATCGTGGCCGATGTTTGGAAGTGATTATCGCATGAAAATCGGAGGTTATTTAAAAGCTGATATTCTTTATGATTTCAACGGAACTACAGATAAAACCCAGTTCCTGATGCGTACCATTCCTGTAAAGGGTACACCAGAATACGCAAACGATGGGTATATTAATTTTATGGCCAGGGAATCCCGTTTTAATGTTGATGTTCGACGAACATCAGGTAAAGTTCCTTTGAGATTATTCATAGAGGGAGATTTTTGGTCTGATGGAAATCAGCTTAGGTTGAGGCATGCCTATGTTGTTGCCGGAGATTTTATTGTGGGGCAAACGTGGACGACTTTATCATTTCTGGAGTCCATGGTCACTATGATTGATTTTGCTGCGGGAGATGCCTTGTTTGGAGGACGTACAACGCTGATACGTTATCAAAAAAAGATAAACGAACGGTGGAAAATTGCTGCTGGTATTGAAAATCAAGATTTTTTGGGCATTGAAAATCCAGATATGGTGGCTGGGAAGCCATCCCTTCAACTGCCTTTATTGGCTTTTCGTGCTGACTACAGTTGGAAAACCGGGATACTGATAATGGGGGCCAGCGTTGCCCAATTGCATTGGGATGGTGGAGCCGAAGGACCTGATGCTAGCGCACTTCAATATGACTTCGTTGTTGGTGGCAGACAATACATCGGGAAGCGCGATTACTTTGCCTGGAATATATCTTATGGTTTAGGCTCGGGTGAAAACATAATGGCTTTTGCGGGAAGCGATGCCAATGCCGTAATCGACGCAACAGGAGACCTGCAAACTTTGCCTGCCTATGCTCTTTTATTGGGTTATATGCATGAATGGAGTGACACATTTTCTTCCAACTTATCTTATGCCTATGGTTGGCTTGAAATTCCAGAATCACGAGATCCGCTGGCATTGAAACACGGAGGAATAATACATTTCAATCTGATTTACAGACCATTAAAAAATTTCTCTTGTGGTATTGAATATATGTATGGTGGCCAACAAACTAGCAACGGTTCAATAGGAATAGCAAACCGTTTGCAGACGATGGTGAAGTTTGAATACTAAATGAAAACAGATTCAATAATACCTAAAATTTAAATCATGAATAAAACACTCTTAACCCTCTTTATTTCTGCACTTGTTTTCAGCAGCTGTAATCAGACAGCTACTAACAAAGGAGCAGACCCAAATCAGGAATTTGACGTAGTCATCTTAAATGGTCGGGTAATGGATCCGGAAACCAATTTTGACGGGATTCGAAATGTAGGTGTTAAAGACGGTAAAATTGCCTTAATCACCGAAAACGAAATTAAAGGTAAGGAAACGATCAATGCAGAAGGACACGTGGTTGCACCTGGATTTATTGAAGGGCATCAACATGCAACTGATCAATTTAGCCGCAAGGTTAATTTACGAGATGGTTTAACAACCATGATGGATTTTGAGGCTGGAGCTGGAGATATTGCTAAATGGTATGACGAAGCTGAAGGTAAAACTCAAAG
>CAYGOW010000543.1:0-2264 GCA_964351425.1 uncultured Roseivirgaceae bacterium | reverse complement strand
TTTCAAATCAAAATAGAACCTGATCTCACCTTTAAGTTCTTTGACGATCTGTTCAACTGTTGGAACCTTTGTGCCTTTCAAACCATGCCTGTACCAACTTCCCGCATCCAAATCTTCGATTTCACTGACTGTCCGCTCAAAGAATGCTCCGCTCCCATCTGTTGTCCGATCCAAAGTCTTATCATGAAAATTGAAGAATATTCCCTCGACATTTTCTCGGACATCAATCTCCAGATAATCACCACCGAGAACCACTGCAATCTTACCTGCCTGCAACGTATTTTCGGGGGCATGTCTATTCGCTCCACGATGCACGGCCACCTCAACCTGAGCATCAATTGCCCCTAGCGTAGTCACAAAATAAATCAACCAAATTTTTCGCATAATAAATCATTAAAATAATGAAGGAGCCTGACCAGTGGTGATCAGGCTCTTATCTAAAACCATCAAATTAAAATGCATATTTCAAGCCCAAATGTACTTGATAGGGATTGGTCACTCTATATCTTTTTTGTCCAGCATTTGTATTCACATTATAGTTCCATCGCTGGTTTACTTCATCAAAACCATCTACATTACTATAAATATCGGTGTTATATATTTCGTCATAACCGCCCCATTTATTACTAAGAAGATTAAAGAAATTAAAAACATCAGCCCGTACTTCCAGCCTTTGACTACCCTTAATTTTAATTGTTTTGACCAGGCTCACATTTGTATCGAACCTCCAGGGTTGGACACCTCCATAGGGTTCAGCTAAACGCCCTATATTATCCCTAATGTAATCTGCATACTCAGGAGCCGATGTTGCCAGTATGCTTTTTATTCCCTCTGCAAGATAATTAGGCGTTGCGGGATCTGCAGGGTCAAATATAAACGGAAGAATCACGTTGTTACCTGGATCATTTATATTTACGCCCAGAATGTCCTTCCCTCCGCCTATGCCTGCAGAAAAGCGATTCGCCTGGCTTCCGATAAAGGTAAATCCCTTTATAGATGGTGAGATACCACTAAATACCACTTTGTTTCGCAAGTCATCTTCGTCATAATAATTTGCCATTGCTTCCCCCCACTTTTGATAAGAAGATCCGACAAAATGGTATTCTCTCGTGTTACCCGAATTGTAACGTGTTCCTCCCCTTGACGCACCTCGCGTATAACTTAAGGAGACGCTTCCACCTTTTAAATCCATGTTTAATTCCGCAACGAAAGCCAAAAATGTATTTGCCCAATCGGCATTAGTAAATTCCAGCACCTGCGTGAAGCTTTCGGATTTCTTAGCAAAATCATATTTGGCCTGTTTCTCACCAACCAAGGAAGCAATTGGAACGTACACATCTCTGTTTCCTTCGGAAGCTAATTGCCAATCCGCATTATCCTTCAGGTTGCGATTTTCGAAATAGTAATTATTCTTAGTACGGTTGTAATAAACTCCAACTCCCGCGTTCAACCAAGCATTAAAGTAGTGATAATAATTTGCATTTATTTTCCATGTTTTGGGCGTTTTTAGATTCTTATCGAGCATCACGACTAACGAGGCAGGCACGTCATACAGTCCCTTTGCACTCAGTTCATTTAGATAATCCTCTCCTGGTACATTCTTATCAAAGTCTTCAAAGAATGCGGGCCAGTCTGCAGATGGTAAATCTTCCGGAGCGAATCCCGGCAATGTCGCATCAGCTACTACATACTTATAATCCACACCGTTGTCAATATGTGTCATTGTTAAAACCTGCGTGGTAAATTGAGAGACAAACATTCCAGCTCCCATTTTCAAAATGTCCGTCCCCTTCCCTTTAATATCCCAAATCATATTTAATCTGGGTTGGAAGCCACTTCCATCAAACGGAGTAACATCATTTCGCAATCCCAATTCCGAAAATAGCATCTCATTGTAGGTCGGCTTTACCGGAATATAAGTAGCATCCCAACGAAGTCCTGCGGTTAGGTTAAGATCTTTCGCAATGGTGGTCTCCAATTGTCCATAGAAACCTCCCTCCAAAATGCGGGGCTTTTTGAATGCCTCGACATCTCCAATAGGGGTCTTTCTTTCATATCTGTACGGTTCATTATTTCTTAGCGCTTCTATACCCTCGTAAAAGAATTCCGCTTGTTGATAGTGCGTCAGGTTGTCACGCACCTGATTCAGTATAAGATCCATTCCAACGGTATACCTAAATTTTCCCTTTTGGAATTTAAAGTTGTCCACCAGCTGCAAATTTCGCTCTCCGATAATCTCGGGAATCCAGTATTGATTCCCCCAA
>CAYGOW010000542.1:0-2267 GCA_964351425.1 uncultured Roseivirgaceae bacterium | reverse complement strand
TGTCTTGGCAGCAACCTGTATCGCAGCAGGTGTCACCGCAGCAAGAATCATCGCAGCAAGAGTCGTCCAGGCAGCAAACGCCAGCGTTGGTGTCGCAGCAGACATCGTTGTTGCAGCAGCCGTTGTCACAAGGAGCGGCACAAGATGCTTTGGAACGTACTGACCGCATTTCTAACCGGGGAAAAAATCTCGATATAGAGAAAAAGTTGCTTGAGGTGAAAAAGTCATTTTTCGACAAATCTGATTACAAGCTAATGGAATTGGATACCTCGACGTCGTTGGCGTCCTATGCCAGCGGCTGGCTCTCCGATGAAAGTGCCGAAAAAGAGAAGAAAAACGAGGACAGAGTCGCGGATCAGGAAGAATTTTCAGATGATGATTCACCTCTTGAGAATATGGATCATTCTGAAAAGGAGACTGGGAAGGACGAAGAAGATAAGAAACAGAAAAAAGAGGGTGGGGAATCATCTTTTTTTGACGACATCGAATAATGGGGTTTATTGAACTGCGGGGCCTCCAGTTTAAGGCATATCATGGATATTACGACGAAGAACGGGAGCGAGGAAATCAATTCGAGGTAGACATAGTTTTGGAAACGGATTTTTCTGAAGCCGCCGCTTATGATGTATTAGACGGGACGATTGATTACGAGGATATTTACAAAATTGTTCAGGAACATATGCAACGTCCTTCACGCTTACTCGAACATGTCGTAGATAATATTCTCAATGAAATAAAGCAAAATTTTGATGCAGTAAGCTTTGCTGAGGTTAAAGTCTACAAGCTCAACCCTCCTATTGGCGGGCCATGCCGTGCAGCCATTGTAAGCAATACATTCAGGAGATAAGTCAGGATTCTTTATTAAATGTAAAGCCACGGGCATCCGCGCCTTCATAAAAATCAAGTTCAACGCCAAGTAAATACATAGTTTCCGCCTTGGCAATATAAACCGGGATGTTGTCTACAGTGTACTCCAGATCCCCTGACTTCTTCTTATCGAACCCGAGATAGTATGAGACACCAAAACACCCTTTACCGCCACGAACCCCAACGCGTAAGCCGTAACCTTCCGGAATATCCTTGGAGGACATAATCTTCATTACCTCCTTCGCTGCGTCACTGGTAATCGTGACCGGTTCGAGTACTGTGCTCATTCCTTATTCGTTAAATTCTGCCGTAAAGTTCGCAGAATTCTCTCATACTTAAAATTTTCTTACACTGATATGGATTTCAGGGATAAAAATTGAGCCTTCTACTTGAGGGGGATGTAAATTATTCTATTTTTACCAGCAGACTTTTTAATATCATTATGGAACTTGTAATAGAATTTGCAAAACTTTTAATTCCGGCTGCTGCTGTCCTTTATGCCATGTACCTGGTGATGAAATCATTTTTAGATAAGGAGTTACAGCGTCAGCATCTCGAAATCCGCGGTAAAAGCATTGAGACTGTGCTGCCAAATCGGCTTCATGCCTATGAGCGCGTTTGTCTTTTCCTGGAGCGGATCAGTCCGAATAACCTGATACTGCGTCTCAATACCGGGGATTACAGCTCGATTGAATTTCAACACATCCTGGTCAATGAAATTCGGGAAGAGTTTAATCACAATGTCTCACAACAGTTGTACATGAGTGATGAGGCATGGTCACTGGTTGTACATGCCAAAGAGGATCTTATCAACACGATTAACAAAGCCAGTGATTCGCTGGGAGAAAAAGCAACAAGCGTTGACCTGGCCAAGCAGGTTTTTGAGCGAACCATACAAAAGGAGAAAGATCCTATCCAGGAGGCCTTGAAATTTGCCAAGAGTGAAATCCGCCAAACATTCTGATCGGATTTGAATATCCGGGTCCAATTGGTCTTTCAGTGAATTTATACTTTCTTTGAAGCTGACAATCAGTGAATCATTGATATGAGAGTAGTAATTCAACGGACCAAAGAGGCATCAGTAACTATTGACAGCAACGTTCACGGAAAGATAGGACCCGGCCTGGTCGTCCTACTGGGTATTGAAGGGGATGATTCTGAAGAAGATATTTCATGGCTGGTGAGAAAAATTGTAAACCTTCGGGTTTTTGATGATGAAGACGGGGTGATGAATAAAAGTATCCTCGATTCAGGGGGAGATATCCTCCTCATTAGTCAGTTTACCCTGCACGCAAGCACCAAAAAAGGCAACAGACCATCGTATAGCCGGGCAGCCCATCCTGATTTTGCAGTCCCTCTCTATGAGAAATTTATTAAGCAGCTAGAATTGGGAATCGGGA
>CAYGOW010000541.1:444-2282 GCA_964351425.1 uncultured Roseivirgaceae bacterium | reverse complement strand
TGGCTACGACAGCCATGCTGTTACCTGTACTTGCGCCCATGGCTTTGGCATTCGACGTACATCCATTTATGATTATAGTACCCGTGACGATTTCAGCTTCCTGTGCCTTTATGCTCCCGGTCGCGACTCCGCCAAATGCTGTGGTTTTTGGATCCGGCCACCTGCATATACCGGATATGGTAAGGACAGGCATATGGATGAATTTGATTTCAATTATTCTGATCACAGCATTTACCTATTTATTGTTACCTGTTTTATGGAATATCGAACCAAATGGTTTCCCGGAATTGTTTAACCACATTGAAAAATAATGACCATCAAAGAATCTCACTTATTAAATAGAAGAACAATGAAAAATTCTATGATTGCTCCTTTGCGGTCCGTGTTAGGACTGAGTTGGATATTGTTACTTGTCCTGATTTCATCCTGTAATAAGGATGATGACGGGTTCCCCATTACAAATGACCTTCGTGTACTTAAGGTCGATATGAATGGTGAACGAGTAGATTCAGGGGTTTCGGATCAATCCGTTCTATCCACAGTGGTATTAACCTTTTCACATGGCCTGAATAATTCTGCCTTTGAAGGCGGGTTATCCATTTCGCCAAGTGTTGACTACACTGTTTCCTATGACGGAACAAATTCCATAGTCACCCTGTCCCCGGAAGTGAGATTCGCCTACGATACAGAGTATACCATCACACTTCCTTCCGGCACATATGGAGCAAACGGGGAACAATCAATCGAAGATTACACCTTTACATTTGGAACGTCTCCATTCCAGGCACCACGAATTACCCTGACGCCTGATCGTGACAGTTTCTTCGAAGGAGAAACCATTACTGTTACAGCCAATATTGCTGATATCATTTTTGATGATGTTACGTTTGACCTGGTACTTGGTGGCAGTGCCGAGGAAGGAACGGATTATACCGTGAGCACCTCCAGCGTAACAGTTCCGGCAGGTGAAACTTCTGCTACTTTTACTGTGACAGCCAATGGAGGAGATGGGATCGAAGGTCAGGAAGACATTGTGATCACCCTGGATAATGTAATGAACGGCTCAAATGATCCAGAGGTTGAGTTGACGCTCATACTGGGAGATTCTCCGCCAAAGCTGGAATTAAAGGGCGTAATGGAATTGGATAATTATATCGATGGCGCAGGCGGACGTGTCCGGGCCATACACCTTCGTGTACTGGAGGATATTCCGGACTTAAGTATTTTCCATATTCAGATTGCCTCGAACGGAGCGGCGCCAGACCCTACGGATATTGATTTTGTATTCCCGGCTAATTCAGCCACGGCAGGAGAGAATCTGTTTGTGGTGCGTGATCAGGATGCGGCACTGGCGGCCACCTATTTTGGTGATTGTTACAGCCAGTTCACTGAATTTCAATCTGCAGGCATAACGCAAAACGGAGATGATGCAATTCTACTCTATGAAAATGGCGTGGCCATCGAGGCATTTGGTGAGCCGGGAGTGGACGGTACTGGTGAATTTTGGGAGTATACCGATTCCTGGGCGTACAAGATCGGAGGAAAATGGGAATATGCCGGAGTAGCTTGTGTGGAGAATTCAGCTGGCGAAGCAACAAATGCAACGTCTCTTTGTCAATATCCTTTCTGCACGCCTATCCAATTACAAGGGGTTTCATCAACTCTTTGGGACGGGTCAGGAACTAACGGTGGTAAGTTTGTGCACGTACGTGTCAACCAGGATATTTCCGATCTCAGTCGATACGGTTTGGGTGTCGCCAACAACGGAGGCGGTACGGATGGAATTGAATTTACTTTCCCTGCTGTATCTGCCAGCGAAGGAGATCACATACTAGTTG
>CAYGOW010000541.1:0-434 GCA_964351425.1 uncultured Roseivirgaceae bacterium | reverse complement strand
ACGATTGGCAGCTATTTAGGCGCATGCTACAATGAATTTGCCCAGGTATTTCAGGCAGATGCTATGAGTCAAAATGGTGATGATGCCATAGAACTCTTCGACGGCATGGATGTTATTGAGACGTATGGGGATGCAAACGTGGATGGTACCGGCCAACCCTGGGAATATGCGAATACATGGGCCTATAAGGTTGGAAAATGGACCTATGCACCAGCAGATTGTGCCGCTGGATCTACCACCACGCAATCCTCGGCGTGTACGTATACGTTTTGCGCTGACTAGAATCTGAATTTTAGGCGTACTTTTAAGGCTAAATTTAATGTAATGATTCATTTAAATGGACAAGGTTGGAGAACGGGCATTCTGTTGCTGATCGCAATAATGCCCTTCTTGTCAGGGGGATGTAGTTCCTCTGACCCTGATCCGGTAAATAA
>CAYGOW010000540.1:0-2291 GCA_964351425.1 uncultured Roseivirgaceae bacterium | reverse complement strand
TGGAAGCATAATCGGGATGTAACTCCAGGTCCATTAAGCCGCCCTGTCCGCTGGCATAGATATCAGGAAGTCCGTCAATTTCCGTTTTGTGGTCCCCCTTAATCTTCAAGAGGGTCCCCCCTCTTTCAGTAACTAATAGGCTGCCGTCTGACAGCCACGCCATGGCCCAGGGCACTTTTAACCCTTCCACCACAGGCTCCGCACGATAGCCCATGTCTTTTGCCGTAAATTCCTGTCCATACGACAGGAACGGCAATAGAAAGATGAAGGCTAAAGGAATAAAAGTAGATTTGAGGTTTTTGATCATACGTTAAATTTACACTTTTGTCACCGAACTGTCACCTATCCGGGTGTGGACTTTCGTCAACAATTGTGAGGTATGCCTGCTCACAAATGGTGAGAGAGTGTATTCTTGGTTTTTTGCCGAATGGGTTTCAGATTGGTATATTCTTTGACAATTCATGTAAATATGTCAGGAAATTTTCTTTCAAACTGGGCCGAAAGCGCGTACACAACATCAGGATTTTTCTGGTCTGCCTTGTGGGCCTTTGCATTGGGATACTGGATCAGTAGCCTTATCCAGGTATTCGTTACGCGTGAACGCATGAAAAATGCTATGGGAGGTTCTAGTGTCAAGGAAGTCGCATTGGCCGGTTTTTTCGGATTCATATCAAGCTCCTGCAGTTTCGCAGCGCTGGCAACTACCAAATCCCTTTTCAAAAAAGGAGCAGGATTCATCCCGTCCTTGGCTTTTCTTCTGGCTTCAACCAACCTGGTAATCGAACTCGGTATCGTCATTTCAGTTTTCCTGACCTGGCAATTCGTTGTCGGAGAATACGTCGGTGGCATCCTGCTTATTCTTTTTATGTGGCTCCTTGTTTCCATTACAAGACCCTCAGGGCTCATAAAAAAAACACGTCAAAAATTATCAAAGAATAAGGACTCGTCAAGCCAGGAAAATGATCAAACATGGCTGAATAAAATGAAGGAGAAATCCGCCTGGGGACGTGTCGGCATGCACTATCAGATGGAATGGGGTATGGTATGGAAAGACGTTACCATTGGGTTCACCGTTGCGGGCATTATTGCGGTCTTCGTGCCGCGTGAATTTTACGAATCACTCTTTATTGGCATTGACCAAACTGAGGCAAATTCATTCCTTCAAATACTTGAACATACCCTGATAGGTCCGGTCGTTGCCTTTATGACGTTTATCGGGTCGATGGGGAATATCCCGTTAGCCGCTGTTTTATTTGACAATGGTGTGAGTTTCGCAGGCGTTATGGCCTTTATTTTTAGTGACCTGGTCGTATTTCCTGTTCTACGAATCAATGCCCGGTATTACGGCTGGAAAATGTCATTTTATATATTGGCCGTTTTGTTGGTTGCATTGGTCGGCACAACACTCATTTTGCATTACGGAATGCAATTCCTCGATTTCTTACCGGACAGCAGTCAGACAAGCCCAATGAAAGACAGGATTCATTTTAAACTCAATTATACTTTTTACCTGAATATCATTTTTCTGTTCATCAGTGGTCTACTCATATATTTCAAGCGTAAATGGTCAGGTGGGCACCATGGACATCAAATGGCCGATAAGGGTAATTTAACAGAAAGTGTTCTGCGCTTTCTGGCTTATATTTCCTTTGCCTGGTTGCTTGGCGGACTGATTCTGCATTTCTTTGTGGTATGAAGTACCTGATTACCCTAAGTATTCTCCTGTTTATAAGCTGTTCAGCCAAAAATTCAGGCGAAACAATAGATACTACTGATGTCCGGGCAGATTTCAACCTGTCTGATGATGCCGGCAATGCAGTGTCAATGGATTCACTAAAACACAACTACCTGTTTGTGAACTTCTGGGCAACCTGGTGTAAACCCTGTATTGCAGAATTGCCTTCTATTGAGGCGCTTCAGGATTCACTGGAGAATGAAAACATCTCGTTTCTCCTGATTACCAACGAAACACCCGAGCAGGTAAATGGCTTCCTGACTAAGCGCAATATTGATTTGCCAGGATATTACATGCCTGATGCAGTGGAAGCATTTGAATTAATAGGTTTCCCGACCACACTGATAATAAATCCAGCCGGAGATGTAGTCCTTCAGGTTGAAGGAGCAGATGACTGGAATACTCCCGCAAATGTTGCCATGGTCAAAGGCCTGATCAACACATCAGAGTGAAAGCAGTTCGTCGAGAACCGCCTCTTCGACCGTAAGTAAACCTGATGCAGGCAACCGCTCCGTAAGCAACCGCCAATTTTCATCTGCCTCGAATACCTGCCTGA
>CAYGOW010000539.1:0-2297 GCA_964351425.1 uncultured Roseivirgaceae bacterium | reverse complement strand
TTCTCCAGAAAGCGTTCATAGGGAGCTTTGATGTATTGTGGAAGGTTGCAGAAGAAGGCAAAAGTGGGCACCTGTGAGGGAATCTGTGTAATGTATTTGATCTTGATGTATTTGCCTTTAATAGCCGGAGGGGGATAGTGTTCAATCTCCGGAAGCATGATCTCATTTAATTTACTGGTAGGCACTTTTTTCTCTTTGTTGTCATAAATCTTAATCGCCAGTTCAACCGCCTGAAAGATTCGCTGCTTTTTCACAACAGAGGTAAAAATCACCGGAATCCAGTCCATTTGGCCCAGTTTCCCATAAATGGCTTTTTTATAGGTATCAGCTGTTTTCGTATCTTTTTCGATCAGATCCCACTTATTGACCATGATCATGACCCCTTTGTTGTATTTATTGGCAAGTGAAATAATGCTCATGTCCTGTGCCTCGAGACCTCGCTCCGCATCAACTATGATAATACAGACGTCACTATCCTGTAGTGCCTGTATGGCACGTAATACGGAATAGAACTCAATGTCTTCCCTGACCTTGGATTTTTTACGGATTCCGGCCGTATCGGTGAGGATGAAATCCTTTCCGTATAATTTATAGCGTGTGTTGATCGCATCCCGTGTCGTACCTGCTTCATCTGTAACAATGGTACGTTCTTTCCCAAGCAGCGCATTCAGGAAGGATGATTTACCAACATTCGGCCGTCCCAGGATCGCAAGACGTGGGATACCGGCATCAGGATCCTCATATCCCTCATCGAAATGCTTTACAACCTCATCGAGTAATTCTCCGGTGCCGCTGCCATTGGCGGCACTGACAGGGAATACTTCACCCATGCCCAGTTCGTAGAATTCGGCAGACATATGCACCCGCTCGGTGGTGTCTGCCTTGTTTGCCACAATGTATACCGGTTTGTCAGAGGTTCGTAGAACCCGGGCAAAATCCTTGTCCATGTCCGTGAGTCCCGCAAAGCTGTCTACCATGAAAAGAATGACGGTGCATTCATCCAGGGCAAGCTGCACCTGTTTACGGATCTGGCTTTCAAATTTATCTTCAGACCCGGTAACGTATCCGCCGGTATCTATTACGGTAAAGTGTTTGCCTATCCACTCACCATACCCGTAGTGTCTGTCACGCGTCACACCTGACTCATCATCCATGATGGCCTTACGCTTTTCAATCAGGCGATTAAAGAGGGTTGATTTGCCGACATTCGGTCTTCCTACAATTGCTACAATATTTGCCACGGGCTCAGAATTTTGTGCAAAGATAAAAGTTATTTATCAACTGTCCCGTATTGTGCCCATTTGCTCTATCTTTATTATTCCCATGTCCAGCTTAAAAGTTGATATTCCCGAAAGTCTTGCCGAATGTTACCGGACGTCGACGCAACTGGCTTATCAGCTGGATGACCTGCACCTGGTCATATTCTCAGATCATCACCGTGGTACGGGTGACCGGGCCGATGACTTTCGGTTTGCCTCCGCAACCTATGAAAATGCTCTTCAGCATTATCGGGAGAATGACGCAACACTTGTATTGTTGGGAGATGTCGAAGAATTATGGGAAAACCAGATAAGCGATGTCATGTCCTATTACAAAGATATTGTGGAGGTTGAACGGGTATTCGACCGGGCAGACCGGTATCTGAGGATTTATGGCAACCATGACAGCGACTGGGCAAGTGATAAATTCTCCAGAAAGCACTTGCAATCCGATCGTAGGGTACTGGAATCTGTCCGGATAAGCATCAGCCAGGACGGAGAATTTCTAGGGTATATCTACCTGGTCCACGGACATCAGGGCTCCTTTTTTTCGGATACCCTGGCCCAAATGAGTAAGTTCTTTGTCCGTTATTTCTGGCGACATTTTCAGCGGATATTCAACCAACCTCTTACAACAGCTGCCACCAGCACCCGTATGCGGAATAAACATGACCGGTTTTATTATAATTGGGCGCGACAACATAAAGATCCCCTGCTCGTGATCACAGGACATAGCCACGAACCGGTATTCAACGGTTTGACCTATGCCGATCGGCTGAACCTTGATCATTCGGAACTCACCATTAAGGAGGATGCCGGTTTGCTTACCCCGGCGGAAAGTGAAAAGCTGGCCGAGGTGCGCAGGCGCAGGGCTGCGCTGAAAAAACATGATGCCACCCATTTGAATCCTTCAGGGTTTGCCTTGCCGGTTTATTATAATACAGGGTGTTGCTCGTTTGCCGATGGAGAGATTACCGGTATCGAAATCATGAAGGGAGAAATCCGGCTGATCAAATGGACGTCTTCAGGTGATCGCAT
>CAYGOW010000538.1:0-2301 GCA_964351425.1 uncultured Roseivirgaceae bacterium | reverse complement strand
TTCACATGGGTTTTCATTCATATCCGGTTGAATATGATTCACAGTCGCTCCCAGGGATTCCAATCCCGTCAGATAACTCTGTACCCTGTTTCCGGCGGGACCAAGAATGATCCATTGGCGATCATCTTCCTCCAAAATCGCTTGCAAGAGATCTTCATTGTGCCCAAACGAATCAGAACCGGTCAAATAGAGTTCACCCGGAACGGAAAGATCCAACTGTTCTGTTCCAATAGGTTGGGAGTAATTCTCAACAAGGGATTGACCATCCAGATCGTAGGAATATCCGTGTACTAATGATGTTATTTGAGCCCGGGCCTGAGGTATTTCATTAGTCAAAATCGTGTAATCAGTCAAATTGGCGATGGTCACAGCACCCGTTCCATAGACGATACCAATACCATTTTCGTCAATGCAAAATGCCGTCTGGTCATCAACGCCGATACCGTTGATTTGATTCGAATATCTGGTCGCTGCTTCTCCCAAGAATGTAATTAACCGGGGCAGACGGCCTCTTTCTGCAAAGTGAGTATCACCCAGATGCCCGTCAAGGAAGTCAAACATATCATCCCGAAGGGTTGTAAGGCCGGGGGCCTGACCGCCCAATGCCTGATCAGGATAAAGCGTTCCCTCCTCGGCCGAGTAAATAATACTGGTTAAAATAGCCATCCCGGCACTTGTCCCGGCAATGACACCACCTGCTTCAAACACCGTTTTCACGGCCCTTGAAAGTTCCGTATCCTTGTATTCAGCGTAGTATACAGATTGATCACCCCCTTTAAAGAATATGAGGTCATAGGATATGACTTCCTCATATAGTGCACTGTTATTCGCTTCTGCCCGATCTTTAATCACAAAATTCTCGGCGGCTTCTGCCCCAAGGGAAACGAAATAATCAGGAAGCCAGGAGGGATCACTGGACGCTGCATAGGAAATAATCGCAACCCGCTTGTTGGGCGCGTTCTCCACGGCCCACTGATAGGGAATATTACTCCATCCCCAGGCCTGGTCCTTTTCGGATCCGCCACCGACAAGCATGAGCTTCCCTTGTCCGCTGACGAGGACAGGCAAACATACCAATACGAAAAAAAGGAATCTGACCATTCAAGATTTATTTAACACTAACACATAAGGGGCAACAATGGGAGATTTGCCGGGTGCTAATTGTTAAATATGGGCTGTAAATTACGAAGGCTCACCGATCGCACAGGGAGGATCTGTTGTGATGATATAGATGTTATCGGGGCTTTCATGGTGGCAAGGTAAAAAAATATTCAAGGAATTAAAAATATCAATTCCATTCCCTTGTCAATAAGCCGACATACTGGAATAAAAGTACAACGGCATGCCAGAAAAGACGTATATTCCGAGACAAATGATTTAAACCATGAAGCATGTCGTCATTGTAGGGAATGGAATCGCAGGGATTACCGCCGCCAGGCATATCCGGAAGCAGAGTGATTTCACAATCACCGTGGTCTCCGGTGAATCCAAACATTTCTGGTCACGAACTGCCTTAATGTATATCTACATGGGACATATGACCTATGATCATACAAAGCCCTATGAGGATCACTTCTGGGAAAAGAATAATATTCAGCTCGTCCATGATTATGCTGAAAACATCGATACGTCGAATCGTCAGGTTTTACTGCGTTCCGGACCACCGCTGGAGTACGATTATCTCATCCTTGCAACCGGATCACGTCCTAATTTCTTCGGATGGCAAGGTCAGGAGCTGGAAGGCGTTTCCGGAATGGTTAGTCTGCAGGATCTTGAAAAGATTGAAAAATATACGGAGGGAATCAGTCGTGGAGTAATCGTCGGTGGTGGCCTGATTGGTATTGAACTGGCCGAAATGCTCCGTTCACGGAATATCCCTGTGACCTTTCTTGTGAGGGAGGAAGAATTCTGGCAAAACGTTTTGCCCCGGCAGGAAGCACGTATGATTAGCCGGCACATCCGGGAGCATCACATAGACCTGCGTCTTGGCACAGAACTGGATAAAATAATCGGCGATGATCAAGGCCGGGTGAAGTCCATACTTACCGGTTCGGGGGAAGAAATTTCCTGTCAATTCGTCGGCATAACCGCAGGCGTATCACCCAATATCGAACTGGCAACAGCTGGCGGTATTACCACTGACCGTGGCGTCCTTGTCAATGAATTCCTTGAAACGAATATCCCCGGCGTCTATGCCATCGGCGATTGTGCACAGCGGACAAACGAACTACCGGGCCGCCGGGCCATTGAGCAGGTATGGTATACCGGGAGAATGATGGGTGAAACTGTGGCAAAATCCAT
>CAYGOW010000537.1:0-2304 GCA_964351425.1 uncultured Roseivirgaceae bacterium | reverse complement strand
TTTGTTTTTCTCGGCCACAATGCCCAATAAGATCAGGGAACTTGCACGTAAAATTTTACATGAACCTGAGGAAATAAGCATTGCCATATCAAAACCGGCAGAAAACGTTGCACAGGGTGCATTTACAGTATATGATACCCAGAAGATACCATTGGTTTGTCATTTGTTGAAGGCAAAGGACCTTCAAAGTGTTATTGTGTTCTGCAGTACCAAAGCCAGCACCAAACAACTCGCAAAGGAGCTCAAAAAACTGGACTTTAATGTGGCCGACATTCATAGCGACCTGGATCAGCAGGAGCGTGAGAATGTCCTCAGGCAGTTCCGGAACCGACAGTTGAATGTTATTGTGGCTACGGATATTCTTTCCCGCGGGATTGATATTGAAGATATTGAAGTCGTTATCAATTTTGATGTGCCTTCAGATGGTGAAGATTATATTCACAGGATCGGGCGTACGGCCAGAGCATCTTCGACAGGTGTGGCTTTTACACTCATTAATCCGGATGATCAATATAATTTCTCCAAGATTGAAGAGCTTTTAGGAAAACCGGTTACAAAGATTAAGCTTCCAGGTGACCTTGGGGAAGGTCCGGCTTATGACCCTGCCAATAACCGGGGACGTTCGCGTTACTCCGGGCGTGGCTCTCGTAACAAAGGCAAAGGGCAAAGAAAAAAGCGCTAAGGAATATCCCCAGCGCTTTTATTTTCCGTTTGCTTCGAATTAATAATTCCTGTAGAAATTATTAATCGCAGGCAGGAGTTGATTGTAAATCGGTCTTGTGAACTCGATAAACAGATCCTGAGGCGGTGGTGGCGGTACTTCATTCAGTTGGCTGATCTTCAACTGATAGTCGCTCAGGGCCCTTTCATCTCCGTTAAAACTACCCCACTCAGAAAACCATACAAATTCTCCCGGAAACTTGTTGTGTGACAGTACGGCGTTACTCCGTGCATCAAATACTTCCATCCGGACTAATCCGCGGGAAATAACCTCCTTGTGCCATGTAGTCATCTTAGCCGATACAGTATTGTATACCTGCTGTTTCGATCCATCCGGCATGGCCACTTCTCCAACTACTACGGAGTCTTTGGTGAAGGTTTCTGTATTCTGCACTAAATGTGTTTCACCCACAGTAAAATCATCAAACATGATGCGTAGATAGTGGTCAACATACGGTAAATTTTCAGACTCTACTTCCTGTGCCGTATAGAATCGAACGAAAGGATTTGACTGATACTGCGTATGCAAGTATTCCTCGACTTTATCCTGGAAAAAGTTTGCACTGATGTTGTAGATAGTCGGCACCGGAATCTGATCAACCTGCACTTTCAGTGTGGCCTTAAACAGGGATTCATCAAGTTTAGCCATTACGTCTTTGTAGCCAGGAATAAACTCTTGGGTATCCCGGAAAAGCATGTAGGCATTTTTGGCGTCTTCGCGCGTATTTCGTTCCAGAGCATCTAATCCAGCTGCATAGCATTCCTCAGCAGCAAGCTGTTTCATTTCAGGGATTTTTGAGAAATAATCCACGGGATTCGAAATGACCGCCAGAGCACCCGGTGCGCGGCGAATCTGTTCGTTCATATTATTAATCGCCTGGTAAGAACGCAGGACGGATCTATATTTGAACGGAGCATTACTTGCCAATCTGTTGCGGGCTTCCTGTTCCAATGTTTGAACCGCCAACGGGTAACTTACCCGCAGTGTTTCCTGTGATTTGTTATGATTTGGGTTTTGACGCAAGCGCTGTACAGCCTGCATTACCGCTTCATAATAATTACCGGTCTCGTAAGCCTTCTTACCGGAGGAACAAGCGCCGCAAAAAATGAGCACGGCCAGAAAAACGTATAGCTTTTTCATGTGTGAATTATAGATAGTTTAAAAAAGCAAGTAACACATTCAATGCCAAAAACGCTCGTCATACCTTGCTATAATCAAATACTTGTAATAAAATCTGCAAAAATGTGCCTAAAACAAGCCTCTAGAGGATAATTTCAGTTTCATCCGCAGATAGAGAAATAGTGGTTTGACGTACACCTCGGGTGTCCAGTGATTCATCTATTTCAGTGAAAAGAGGATCAAAACTAGGTATGGGATCAACAAATCTATAATCCGCAACTTCTAATGTGGATTCCTTTCCATTCACTTTGACGCTTGAAATATCAAATCCATGGAGGACTAGCTTGTGTGTTGTAAATCTACTTTTGTATGAACCATCTAAACTACTGATAATCAATTTTTTATCAGATGGCTTATAGGTGATTGTGCGTTTAAGAAATTCTCCGGACTCATTATTGAACGAC
>CAYGOW010000536.1:0-2325 GCA_964351425.1 uncultured Roseivirgaceae bacterium | reverse complement strand
TAACCACCTGATCTCCTCTGGCATGATCAACCACAATAAGCGAGGTTGAATTGATGAATTGACGTTCTTTAAGTTCATTGCGAACATTCACCATGTACTTACCATCAACCGGACGAATCGATTTCAGCGGAACGTAATCATCGCGTTCGATAGGAGAGAAAATGGCACCACCAAATGCCTCCCCCTCCAGCTTATATTTATTACCGTCATATGAATAGATAAACGGACAGGAACTTTTGGTAAGCGCGATAATAATCGTTACCAGTACGAACAGACCGATCGTAACACCCAGGACGCTGAGAATAGCCCGACCTGTATCATGATCATACACCTCCACCTTTGTTACGGCACTGAATGGAATTTCTACCGGTCCCTCTTGCAATGCTATGCCTGCAACCTCAATGCGTACTTCGTGAAGGATCTCCTTGCCCGACTTCGGGTTATATCTCTTTTTCTTCTCATCAATATACGTGGTATGTAAAGTATCAATCCAGGGAGGCACTGGAGTCAGGTTCATACTAAACGCATTATCCCGTGCCTCAATTTTCTGTGCCATCATCCGCTGATCTCCGGAAGTTAAAATGAAATAATTCCGCTCATTCAAAACCCTGGTGAATGCTTGCCGCTTTTCGTCGTCTTCTTCACTCACTTTTACCTTGTAGTAATTGGTGCATCCGGTTGATAACATGAGCATGAGGAAGCACATAAACATACTGATTGACCTGCGCCAATGACGCAAGGGGGTCAAATGGACATAGGATGGTTTCATAGTGATTTCGTTTACTTCAATTTACCTATACCCAGCCTTTATTCCATCTGCATAAACCCGTCTCTGGTACATCATTTTTTGCAATTATTGCAAATAGGTCATCCTGATCCTGCTTTCTGAAGTAAAAATCATTTATAAATAGATCAAGAATGCATATTATTGATATACCGAAATCTACCTACCATGAAAAATAATCGTCGCGACTTCCTGAAATTTGGTTCACTGGCCGGACTAGGCCTGATCAGCCAGCCCGCGTTATCGCATGCTGCTGCACCAAAAGCCAACCCATTCTCTTATCAGCCCCCGCAATCCCGCAACATGTCAGGATTCCGGGCGCCCAAACTGGACACCGTCCGGGTAGGTATCATTGGCCTCGGCATGCGTGGCCCCGGAGCCGTTAAACGCCTGAGTTACATCGAAGGGGTTGAGATCAAGGCGCTATGTGATCTCCGTGAGGACAAAGCAAAAGCGGCTGCCGAATCATTGAAGGGCACAAGACATTCTCCTGATCTGTATATGGGCACAGGCTATGCATGGAAACAGCTCTGTGAGCGCGATGATCTGGACCTCATTTATATCGCAACCCCGTGGGAATGGCATACGCCAATGGCCGTCTATGCGATGGAAAGCGGAAAACATGCGGCCGTGGAAGTACCTGCAGCCCGGACGCTCGACGAGTGCTGGCAGCTTGTGGAAACCTCTGAAAAGACCGGCAAACATTGTATGATGCTGGAGAATTGTTGTTACGATTTCTTTGAACTGTTAACGCTGAATATGGCTCGCCAGGGATTCTTCGGTGAAATCGTCCATGCGGAGGGGGCGTATATTCACAACCTGATTGACCTCAATTTCAGCAAGGATGGATACCAGGGGATGTGGCGTTTGAAGGAGAATGCACATCGCAACGGAAATTTGTATCCTACCCATGGGTTGGGTCCAATCTGCCAGGTCATGAATATAAACCGTGGCGACCAAATGGATTACCTGACGTCGCTGTCGAGCAATGACTATAACATGGGTGTTCATGCCCGTGAACTGGCGACTGAGGATCCTTTTTTTGCGGATTATGCCAATGCGGATTACCGGGGCAACATGAACACAACGCTTGTTAAAACCAAGAAAGGGAAAAGCCTCATGATCCAGCATGACGTCAGTTCGCCCAGGCCCTACAGCCGGATCCACCTGGTCAGTGGCTCAAAGGCCATGGCACGAAAATGGCCTTCCCCCTCGCGCATTGCTGTAGGTCACAGCTGGGCCGATGAAACCCAAATGAAAGAATTTGAAGCCCGTTATCAACCCGAAATCGTCGAACGTGTAGGAGAATTAGCCAAGAAAGTAGGCGGACATGGCGGTATGGACTTTATCATGGACTGGCGCCTGATTGATTGCCTGCGTAATGGATTGCCATTGGATCAGGATGTCTATGATGCAGCGCTATGGAGTTCCATCGCACCGTTAAGCGAACACTCAGTTGCCAACCGTTCTCAGTCGGTTGATGTACCTGATTTTACCAGGGGCGCCTGGAAATCCAATACACCGGTAGATGTCACCCTCAA
>CAYGOW010000535.1:0-2330 GCA_964351425.1 uncultured Roseivirgaceae bacterium | reverse complement strand
CCAATTCAGACCAGATACCCTTCCGAAGATCATTCATCATTTCGGTAGCCGTGTAGGTAGACGGATTATATGCCTCGGCTTCCACCATCCGGGCTACACGTTCAGTATTGAGTAATCGCGAAAGATGCCGTGCCTGCAATGTATGGATTCTATTGATCGCGCCGCCGGCATCTATGCGGGTAATGATTTCTGCCGGGACAAGCCAGGAGGGTTCTCCAAAGGCTTCTTTTAGTAAAAAGTTAACAGATCGTTGTTGCTCTTCCTTATCCAGCGTAGAATAAATGGCACCTTCCTGGTCCGACGTCTTAAGCGTTTCATTAATCCCGCCAACGTTGGTCACGACATGGCCAATGTACCGGTACCATACGCCCAACATTTCACCATACAATTCTTCCAGGTCGTCATAATTCTTTCCGGGGGTAGTCGTCCAGTCAATCAGGTTGTCAGCAACAATTTTCAAATTGGAAATACCATATTCACTTGCCTTAACCGGATCGTCGCCGATACCTTCTGTCTGGGAATCCGGGTCATACCCGCCGTACCCGTTGCCGAACATGTATACAGGATCTCCTTCCTTTTCTTTGATCCATTGGTTGAGCGTAGCCACTTTGTCCTCCATGGGCGTGGAAGGGGGAAAATATCGGTAGCCCCAATTGATGGCATAGTGATCATAAGGTCCCAATTGACGAATGAACCGGATATTTTCGTCCCCTGGCTGGGCGATATAATTATACCGGGCATAGTCCATAATGGTAGCGGCGATTCCGTATTCCTGGGTAAACGACCCGCTGCGCAGGGAGTCAACCGGGTAGGCTGAACTGGCCTTCATGTTGTGTGGAAGACCCAATGCATGTCCCACTTCATGGGCGATCACCATTTTCATCATTTCGCCGATTTCACTTTCGGGCGTAAGGAGTGTACGTGCTTCTGGATTAGCTGCTCCTGTTTCCAAAAGATACCTGTTGCGATAGGAACGTAAATGGTTATGATACCAGATAATATCACTTTCAATTATTTCACCTGTCCGGGGGTCTGAGACACTCGGACCAACTGCATTTCGTGTGGTACTTGCCACATATCGAACCACCGAATATCGGACATCTTCCGGACTGAAATCTGGATCTTCCTCCTTTGTGGGAGGATCTTTGGCAATGATGGCATTTTTGAATCCTGCAGTTTCGAAGGCAGATTGCCATAACTCAATCCCTTCCTTGAAGTATTTCCTGAATTGTGCCGGTGTGGCGGGATCCAGGTAGTAGACAATTGGTTCGACCGGTTCTACCAATTCACCACGGGCATATGCCTCGGGATCCTTAGGTACGAGCTTCCACCGGCGAATATATCTTTTCTGATCCGCTTTAAGCAGCGGGGAGCCATAATCGATCTGGCCAACTGTAAACCAGCCGACACGCTCGTCATACGGACGGACCTCCATTTTGTCATCAGGTAATAAAACCATTGACTGATTCATCAGGAAAGAAAGGGCCCCTGTTTTTTCACCTGTTGGCGGATCATTCGCCTCATAGGTCATATCATGTTTGACTTCAATATTTAAAGGGAAGCTTTTGACACTTTCAATGAATGTTCTGTCACCATCCAGACGGCGTACCTGATACGCTTTTCGTAACCTGCTATTCAATGGACTGAACGCATTCACATCTTTCGTAAATAAATCCGTCACTTCGATGAGCGTAGCGTCACCTGCCGGATTTTTTGCTTCAATTTTGAACGTATAAAGGATGGGTTCGTAGTTATTTGCTGCTACGGACTCATAGATAGGCAGTGAGTCAGGAGCAACGGCATTGAAGGACACTTCCCGGAGAAGAATTTTGTCGTATTTTTTCACCCAACGGACGACCTGTTCATTGGTTTTGGATCCGGCATTTACATATCCGCCGCCATAATTGGCCGGTAAGGCAGCAATGCGACTAATCCATAGCATTTCTTTCTCCAGGAGACTGTCCGGGATTTCATAATACACCTTATCATCATTTCGATGCACAAGAAACAGTCCGTCATCGCTCACTGTATTTTTAGTGACGATCTTTTCGTACGGGCTTTTCTTTTCGGCAGGCTCGCTTTTTCCAGCTACATCCGCAGTTTTTTGTTGCGTTTTACACCCTGCAAAAAGGAGGGCAAGGAGTACAGGTAGAATCAATTTTTTCATAAAGGGAAGTTACTTGTTAAGCAAGTGTTTATCCTTTAAAATCCTTTGAGTGGTCTTATTTCTTTATTAAGGGATGGTGAAATAACTGAATCTCCCGGGACATTTTCAGAGGGAATTGATTCCTTGTTTAAAAGCC
Source organism: uncultured Roseivirgaceae bacterium (assembly GCA_964351425.1). GTDB lineage: Bacteria > Bacteroidota > Bacteroidia > Cytophagales > Cyclobacteriaceae > JAUILA01. The sequence continues at coordinate 27 of CAYGOW010000535.1, read as the reverse complement.
CTTAGAATATCCTGATTGTCAGAGGGA
>CAYGOW010000534.1:0-2336 GCA_964351425.1 uncultured Roseivirgaceae bacterium | reverse complement strand
CACCTCATCGGGCAAAGGCTTTATTTTATTATTCAATGAATCATACAGCATGCCTGCCAGTTCTTCTTTGGTCATCACACCATCGAGTAAATCAGGTCGCCCGACGTCCCCGACAAACAAGGTGTCCCCTGTAAACAAGGCATGGGGATTGTTCTCCTCATCAAATAGCAGGTAACAAGTAGATTCTGGTGTATGGCCGGGAGTATGCAATGCTTTAATGGAAATATTGCCAAGGTCAAATACCTCGCCGTCTGTGGCATTATGGGCCCGTAGATAATCGGAGCACCGGTCAGTCGGGAAAGATCAATATGGCCCGAAACGAAATCGGCATGGAAATGTGTTTCGAATATATACCTGATCTCAGCCTTGCGCTGGCGGGCGAGCTCAATGTAGGGCGAAGATTCACGCAAAGGATCAATGATCGCAGCTTCACCATTGGATTCGATATAATAGGCTGCTTCGGCGAGACAGGAAGTGTAAAGTTGTTCGATGTACATATCCTCAAAATTTTTTCAAAACTAACTGATTCGATGATATTTCGAATAAGTCGGGTGAAAAATGTCTATTTACTGCGTAAAATACGTGTTTCCCTTACACCTGCCTTTCTTAAATGTTAAATTTAATTACCTTAGTAAGATCATGTTAACCAGGGGAACGCATTTTTTAGGAGCATCCATAATTTTTTTGATGCTGAGCTTCCTGTTTCAGTTACATCCACCGGCAAAAGGGGCGATTGTGACTCACGGGAGTATTCAACAACAGGGAACGATTATATCCCTTTCAACAGGCATTCGGATAATACCCCCTTTCCCATTTCCCTTTTTTAAGGATATTCAGTGGGTCATTCTGGATGAGCATAATAAGAAGATTCATGAGTTTGAGTCAGACAGCCTTGCCCCATGGCAGTCAAAACAGTGGTTTATCCGTGCCGACGGCCACGAGTGGATTATTGATAATCAACTAAATGCGCTTACGCCCGTGCATTATGAAAGCCTCGATCGGATCGGTGATAACCTTGTTCTTTTTCGGGAGAATGGTAAATCCGGGGTAATGAAGCCCGGTGGACAAAAAATTCTGGAAGCAAAATATGATTCAATTCGCCAGGTGGATGGTTTATTATTGGCCGGAAGAGGATCATTTGACAGGCTTCAATGGAAAATATTCAGTCAGTCAGGAGAGGAAGTCAATCCTTTCTTATGGGAGAATGTCTCGGCACCACAAGCCAATGGTATGATACCCGTCAAAAGAAACGGATTTTGGGGCTTTATTAACCATGAAGGGAAACAAGTAATTGAATGTGTTTTCCAGGAAGTGGGTGTATTCGTTGGCAACAAAGTGCCTGTCAAGTTTAAAAGCCTTTATGGAATTATTGATGATACCGATTCCTGGGTGGTGAATCCGGGAAAAGTGCCCTTGACCCCTTTGAACGACCGATTATATCTAACCCGGGCGGAGGGACTTACCACAATAAAAAATTACGAAACCGGAACGGTTTATTTCACCAATAACCCCATTGAAATGAAGCGGGGCTATTTTGTGGAGGCGCTTGAAGACGGGACATTCTGGAAGATCAACTATTCCGGACGGATCATAAACAGCGCCGAAAATCTGAAGCAATATGAGGAGATCCGATTGCCAGCCGAAGGATTTATTGCGGTTAAGATTCACGGACGCTATGGGTTCATCGATGAAAAGGACAGGCTCCGGATCGCGAATCGGTATGATGATGTTCAGGATTACAGTGAGGGACTGGCGGGATTCAAGCTGATGAATCGATGGGGCTTCCTGGATAAGCTGGAGAATATCGTAGTGCAACCATTATACGACCGGGTGGGTAATTTTCAGGATGGTGTGAGCATTGTCATGCGAAATGGGAAGTATGGTGCCATAAATAAGCTTGGAGATGAAATAGTCGCTTTGGAATACGATGCCATTGAGCGGCAGGATAATGGAAGATTCATCATATCCCGCGACGGTAAGAAAGGCCTGTTGAATTCAAAAGGCCGAGTCATCGTATTTCCGAAGTACGAAGAGCTCAGGGATTTGACCGAAGGTCAGGTGATTATTAAGATTCGTGGTAAATATGGGGTCATCAGTCGGTTTGGCGATGACCTGATCCCGGCGATTTATAACCAGATCACCTATGATCCATTTAATGGCTATTATCTGGCCATGAAAAAAAACTAATTACCACCCCACACCACCAATTAATTTAGTAGATTTATCCTTGACGCATTACAAATGTTAATATGGCGGATTGGATAGTTGTTCTTTCCCTGATTACACTTGGAATAATCTTTATTATTGTTGAAATCCTCTTTGTCCCCGGCACAACC